>JABDCY010000001.1 GCA_013287855.1 Candidatus Babelota bacterium
CCTCTAGTAGCAAGTACGAGTAACTATGACTCTATTTCAAGCAATCAGGAACAAGAAATAGTTGGAGATACAGCCCAACAACTACAAATTGTTACATTCTATACAAGGTTATTGTCCGATATTGCTGATAATAGAAAGAACGGAAAAAAATATGATGAAAAACTGAAACAGCATCGCCAACAATTGCAAGAATTTCACGAGAAACACAATAATCATGCATCTTCACCAGATGATAAAGCAATGCTGAAACAAGAAAAAAATATTAAGAATGCGATTAGGCGCACAACACAATCACTCGATAATTGCAGATTCCATGCAATAGTATCCGAATATTCCCTGGATTATAGGATTAACAACAACGATAAAGTAATTAATAGCTTGTTAACAACAATTACCAAACGCAAACCAGATTCTATCAAAAAATTGTTGCTGACAAATAATGCTTGTCATGTAGCTGCATACAATGAGGTGTTTTTGGATGCTTTTAACAAATATTCGACTATCGATCTTGTTAGTCTATTACTACTCAATTCAGAAGCTGGAAATAATATCTTGCATAATTTGCGGGCAGAAGATGAACATAAGCTCAAAGCAACTAATGTCATAACAAATTTTAATACCTACAACGCGCATATCACCGCATTAGAAATGTAATTAAACATCTACAATAACGCGTGAGGAACAATGGTGACGCTCTATAACAAGGTAAGTCTTATTTCCTTAGTCTGCGTACTTTTTGTGTCACGTACCAATTTTGCAATGGAGAATCGTACACGCAAGCATGTACGGGAAAAGCCTAAAAAATCAGCACGACTGCAATCTTTAAAGAAAGAGCTGCAACCAATAAAGGTTAATGCAAAAATCAGAACAAATCTTGAATATCTATGTGGCAAAATTGAACAGAAAAAACCAATAGCCACACAGCAAACGCGTATATCTCAAAATAATAATGATGATAAAAGTTGGCTTGCTTCTTACAAAACTGAAAAGCACCATATCATCGCGCTCTATAAATCTCTTGTTGTAGACATTCAAAAAAATTTAACGAATTTAGAAAAAATTGTTATAGAACTAGCTACACTACGATCTCAGTTAGAGCTAGAAAAAGATACAACTGTACGAAAAACAATCGAGAGTACGATTGAAAAAAAAATTGCCGAGAGAAATAATGAAGACTTTCATAGTTTAGTATCTCAATATACTCTCGTTGAACGTCTGAATAATAATGATGAAACGATACTTACCTTACTCCATACTATAACTGATGGGAAACCTACCTCGATTATCAACATATTATTAGGTCACCATGATCAATCTAATTCGAGCTTTAATGCTGAAATTTTACACGAGCATGCTTTTAATGACGTGTTTGCCGATGAATTTTTACGTGATACATCCGACAATATATATCATCTACTGGTACTTAATCCGGAGGACGGCAAAAGTGCCCTACAAACTTGGCACATGGCATCGAGATATCACAACAAGGCAGAAAATATATTAAAGACCTTTGACAAGGGCTATAAAGAATTACCAAAATTTAAGTTCTGAGAAACAACATAAGCATGGAAAATAATCCTAAGTTCACCTATCCCATTGCATGGTATACACCTGAAACATGCACAATGGCCTAAAACCAAGATTTTTATAGAAATTTACGCTCATAGAGGGTGCACAAAGCACAGCAACATGATAACCAAGACCTTGTGATCTACTGAGTAAAAATTTCACCATTGCAGAACCATAGCCCTTACCTCGCTCTTCTGGAACTGTAGCAATATAATAAAGACCTGCAACGCCTCCCCGCAAAAATAATATACCTGTTGTTACCGGTTCACCGTTGGCATAACCCACATAAAACTCAAGAGGTTCTTGTTCAGACAGTGGTGCTTGAACCATGCGCGCCCACAATTCTGATTGTGCCGTGCTATCACTCATTGATTGATGCACATAGCCAAAATCGCGCATAAGCTCTGCATTCAAGCAACGTTGAATTTCCAAACCATCGCTTTCAACAGACTCATCTTCATGACGATCAAGGTCGAGGATCATACCAATCTCATCATCTTCGAGAATCATGCCTTGTTTAGTAAGCATGGCACCTAAATTTTTGGGCTGGCTACTTGGCCCAACCCACCAAGCAAACGGCATTTCATCTTGTCTGAAATAAACATGAACATCGGCAACAAGATCCTTAATAGTTTCTGGGGTTGCGCGGGTTCTGCAGACATAATTGACGCTTGTATCTTGAATGCCCGAGGTGGCATAGGTAATGTCGGGGCGGTTCACAACCTGGCTTGCGGGAAGTTTTTCTAGGAATGCCAGCATGAAGGTGCATTGATTAAGTTCAAGGGCGGTGATTTGTGCAGATTCTGGGTCGGTTATACGAAGGAATTTTTGCATAAGATTTTATCCAATAAATACTATTATTTTTTATTATTAGAGCTTATCCGAAAATTCCCGATATGTTAAAGCATAATCTCCATGCCATCATGAGCAACAGAGACATCAACACCCCGCTCTTTGCCAAGTCTTCTGATGAGTGCTCCTAATTTTCTGCCATCACCGCCTACAATTTGCGTCCCGCAATGGGAAAATATAGCTCGCGGCACCTCCTCTTGTTGGCACCAGCCAAGTTGCGCCCGAATAGTGGTGTGTCCAAAAAGTTTATCGCCCTTGCGTCGTACCATAGGCCGCGTAATCGTAGCCCCATCGCCAATGTAGAGTTTCGCACCGTGCAGCGCCTTATGGCGATCGACAATATCAATCAGATCTGGCACATAAAAAAATGATTTTCTTGCAGCAGTGATACGATAGCCAACAGCTGGCGCACGAATCGAATGAACAACCGGAAACGCTTGCAGCGTAATGCCACCAAGAGAAATCTTGTGCTTGGGTTTTACCAACCGGTGTTCAACCGGATAATTTTTTAATATCTCCCAAGATTCTCGGGTTGCATACACGGGACATGGAGCACCTTTTTTGAGGCCCCAGGCATGATCAGGATGTGCGTGGGTAATAAAAATAGCATCAGCATTTATGTCATGCACTTTGCGTTCCCAGTCAATACCACAATCGATCATTATCCTAGTTTTTTTATGAGTGACCAATAAGGAGGCGTGACGATAGTGACGCCTTGTACGCACATCAATGTAGCCACGAGTACCAAGAAAGGTGAGCTTCAAATTTCTCCTTGAAAAAAAATGAGGAACAGCGTAAGCATATCTCAATGTATTTTCATAATTCAATACATATGGATAATAAAAAAGGGCTCCCACTTTGGGGAACCCTTGTAAAATTCTAAAGTGTTATTTAATGATTTTAACGGTAGGTTCACCATCAACCGCCACAACTTCAAACTCAGTTGCTGTAGTCGGCAGATCAAATTCACACACTTTGCCTTTAGCTTTCTTTTCTAGCCAACGACTCTTCATGCTTGAGTCAAGGATGGTTGTTAACCCGCGATATAACTCTTTTTTTCGTGTTATTTCAACGGTACCTTGAACATTGTTGGTTTTGATTTTTGATTCAGTTTCTTGCGTAGTTTTTAATGAAATAAATTGCAACGTAAGCTTGGAATTAGGATCAACTTTCTTGCCCTTATTCGCTTTATATTTCAGGTCTGCATCTTGAAACTCTTTTGTGGGAGCAGCAGTTTTGGCATTGCTCGCATTCAACTCATAGGTTTTACCCGTTTCATCCAAGGTAAATTTGAGCTCAGCCCTGTTTGGTGTTTCATCTACGATGAATTTTAATTTTAATTCAAGGTCAGTACGATCAGTTTTATTCGTAACTCTATAAATCTCATTCTCGCACTGCACTGCTGCTGAACTAGCAACCAGCATGCTTGCTATAACTACTAATTTCTTATTCATAATTATCCTTTGTTATGGTGCAGGGCCCAGTTTAATGGGCCCATTTTTTTTCGTTACTTAACTACTGGAGAAGCTTCAAGGTTGCCGGTTGCAGAATTGTTGCTGATTACAAAGCGGGTTGCTTTTGAATCTAATTGGTATTGGAAATACGGCTTTCTGTTTTTAAACTTGCGGCTTGGTTCAAGGTTGTCGGTGAAACCTTTGTAGACTTCGGTAAGAGCTACTTTATCTTGGCCCTTTTTGTTCTTTTTTTGCACTGGTTGCTTAGGATCACGAGCAGCTATCCAGACTACTGATGCTTTCTTGATGCCAGTAAAATTAACGGGCTTACCTTTTTCATACGTTCCCTTATTTGGGCCGCATGCTGATGTTTGGGTTGCATCAGCGATCAAATCGACCGTAGCTTGCCCGCGTGCAGGAATTCTTACGACAATATTACCACGCATGGTTTCATCATCGTTATACATAACTTTAACTTTGAACTCATATTCCTGGGTGCTGTTATTCTTGATGGTGGTTTTGTAAGCCGAACAGTGTAGCGCAGATGCTGCCATCAGTGACAAGCTTGCTGCAAAAAGCAGGTGCTTATTCATACAATAAACCTCATTTTTAAAAGATTAGAATAAAAAAATAGAATCAATTATTAGTATAGAAGAATCTAACATTTTGTAAAATGATCATCTTTTTAATTAATTATTAATACAATATGAATGCAATTTTTAAAAAAGAAGCAACATTGCGCCTTTTTCCACTTTAACCACTTGCATCAAATATTATTTAATCTAAACTTATAATTAATTGATAGTTTCAAACTGAATAAATCTTAGAGAAGAGGAATTTTATGTATAAAACCCTATTTTTGACCGTTGCACTTATCACAGCCTTACCTGCTGTGTGTGTAAAAACACCTGGAGTCTATGGAGACTTTACACTAGATCAACTAGCTAATAACGCTACTAGCCCAAGTACTCCAATTACTCCAATTACTCCAACTACTCCAATTACTCAACCAGTGACTCCTGAAGCTAGACAACTTCGACGTGAAGCCAGACAACAGCAATTAAGAGAGTCAAGTGATCCGTATAGAAGAAAAATGAAGATCACAAATTTTCTTGGTACTTCAACCTCAGAAAATGATCCTGCAAACGAGATGCGCAAAGCACTTATGATTATAGATGCTACAGATAAACTTGGTATAAATTCGCCAGATTTTGCACTACTATCCACCACCGAACAAAGGGCAAGAAAACATATGTTGATGGCACTGACAATAAATATTGCAGATCAACTAAATAATTAAGGAGATTTTATGAAGAAATTAATCATATTAACAACGGGACTGCTGATAACATTACCTGCTAAATCTATGGAAAAGCAGAGAGAAAAAATGTCGCTAAACTTTATCAATAATACTGCTCAAGTAGAAACTGATATTGGAATGCGCACTATGCAACTTGATATCCCAATTGATAAAGCAGAAGCTCAAGCGGGAATGTTTGATGCTATTGTGTCGATTGAGTATCGTAAGCTCGAAGCTAATAATATCGGGCAATCACCAGAACAACAAAAGATTAATCGCTACCTGTTTGACAAAACAGTAATGCAACTGTCTCATGATCTGCCAGGCAAATGGGCCACTGGTTCTGATCGAAATGCGAAAGCTATATATGACGATAGCATTAGTAGTTATGACACAGATTTTATTTTTGGACTGAAAATTTATCCCTATAGAATTGTAATACCCGTAACCTTAACCAAAGCTAAGAAGACTAAATAACCAATCGAAAACTGAAAAAATTTCCAGCCTTCGTTCTTTTTTATCTCTTATTTCACCACAAAATTGATGAGTCGATCTGGCACAAAAATAACTTTTACCACGGTTACGCCTTCAAGCCATTTGGCCACCAGCTCTTCAGCTTGAGCGCGTACCATTTCTTGAGAGGCACCGCGCGCAATGGAAATATTTGCACGCATTTTGCCATTAATTTGTACTACGATCGTAGCAAATTCATCGACCGCTAAAGCTAAATCATAGTTGGGCCATGCACAATCGCGAAGCTGTTTTTGGAATAACACTTCAAGCAGTTCGCTCGCTGCATGTGGTGCAAGCACCGAAAGTGCTACTAACAGTGACTCCATGGTCGATCGCCCAATGCTCAAATTTTCAGCTTGCATCGTATTTAAAAATTCCATGAATGCCGACAATGCCGTATTAGGTTTATACATCGCCAAGCGCTCTTGATACGCCTTGATGAAATGATTAAACCGTTTTTTTGCTTCCACCGATTCTTGATTATCTGGCACGAGAGTTTTAGGATCGGTTATCCAGCTCCATAAACGATGCATAAAGCGTTTGACACCTTCGATACCCGCATCTTGCCACTCACAATCAAGTTCTGGCGGTCCCATAAACATCATGTACATGCGCAAGACATCAGAGCCATATTTGGCAACCATCTCGTCAGGGTTCACCACATTGCCCTTGGATTTGGACATTTTTTCAACCAGGCCCGATTTTTCTGAATATTTGTTCACCATGCCTTGGTTAAAAAGATGCGTGAACGGCTCGTCAAATGGCAAATGACCAAGATCGTTGAGCACTTTGACATAAAAACGGGCATACAGCAGGTGCAGAATCGCATGTTCTACACCACCGATATACAAATCAACCGGCAACCAGTAGTTCATATCTTTTTTATCAAATGCTTCATACGCAAGATGAGGATTTGGGTAGCGCAAGAAATACCAGCAAGATCCTGCCCATTGAGGCATCGTATTTGTTTCTCGCTTAGCTTCACTGCCACACACCGGACAGGTGGTATTTACCCAAGAAGCTATTGCAGCTAGTGGTGATTCACCAGTCCCGGTTGGTTGATAATGTTCTACGAGTGGTAGCTCAACGGGAAGATCTGCTTCTGGCACCGGCACTACACCGCACTTAACACAATGCAAAAGCGGAATTGGTTCACCCCAATACCGCTGCCGCGAGAATACCCAGTCACGTAATTTATAATTAACTTTGCGATCAGCCAATTTGCGCTTAACCAGATAGTCAATGATTGCTTCTCGTACATCGCCAGCTCGCTTGCCATTAAATTCTGCAGGATCGGTGAGAATTCCATTAACCATGTCGGTATAGCAGACTTGCAGATTTCTTACTTTTTGGGCTAGTTCTGGATTATCTGGCGGGAATAGCACCGCCTTCAAGCGAATGCCATATTTTTTGGCAAAGGCAAAATCACGTTCATCATGCGCGGAGCACTTCACCATCCCAGTACCATATTGGGCCAGCGCAAAACTCGCAACCCAAATGGGCAAATCGCCATTGCCAATAGGATCGACAATATAGCGGCCGGTGAAAATTCCTTCAGATTCTTTTTCTTCTTCCAGACCCAATTTTGCACGTTTATCGAGAATTTTTTTGCAGAAATCCAAAATTTCTTGTTTATTTGGCACACCTTCAAGCAAGGTAGGCAAAAATGGATGATCAGGTGCAATGACTACAAAGGTATCAGCAGCAAAAGATTCAAAATGGGCAGAAAAAGTATGAATAGTCAGCTGCGTATCTTTGACGGGTGCAGAAAATATAAGTCCTTCACTTTTGCCAATCCAGTTGCGCTGCATAAGCTTAACTTTTTCTGGCCACTCAAGACGATCGAGACCCTCTAACAATTTTTCAGCGTAGTTAGTGATGCGCAAAATCCATTGGCGTACCATTTTTTGAACGACAAGAGTACCACAGCGCTCGCATCTGCCATTGACCACTTCTTCATTGGCAAGGCCTGTCAAATCTTTTGGGCACCAGTTAATGGGCGTTTCTGCTTCATAGGCAAGACCCGCTTTGTACATTTGCAAAAAGATCCATTGGGTCCATTTGTAATAATGCGGGTCGGTGGTATTAAGTTCTTTGTCCCAGTCATAAATGGCGCCAATTTGCTTGAGCTGACGCTTAAAATTTTCAATATTGGCAGCAGTACTTACTACAGGTTGGATTCCTTTTTTGATGGCATCATTTTCGGCAGGTAGACCAAAGGCATCCCAGCCCATAGGATGCAAAATGTTGTACCCTTCCAGCCACTTGATACGAGCATAAATATCAGAGAGCACATAGCCACGCCAATGGCCTACGTGTAAACCAGAACCTGATGGATAGGGGAACATATCAAGACAATAATATTTTTTACCCGAACCGGTTGGCAACGTCTTGCCATCGGGGTCAACCGCCCATCGCTCTTGCCATTTTTTTTCTATTTCTTGGATATCGTACTGCATGAAAAATCCTCAAATAAGACAAATCCGTTCATGGTGAGCTTAGTCGAACCACACTTTACTTAGAGTAAGCAAATATCATTTTTTTACAATATTTAAGTCTCTTCTATGTCGTCTAAAAACTTGTTAATATACAAGACCAGTAAGTTTTGTATTAATTGAGATTATAGTGAAAAATTCTAGGACCATTTCATGAATAAACAACTCAACACACAAGCAGCACCAAAATTACATGATGAGCGCATTCTTGTCGTACCTCGTTCGCAGCTGTTTGCCCAAGGAAGTTGGCATGGCATACAACAAGTTGATTTTACCGAATATCTAGCCATCATTAGCGACCATAAACAATTTTTATGGCGCTCAGCCATGGAAGAAGACCCAAGCTACAAGCAAATTATCCCTTATCTTATTTATCAGTACCAAGACCGATATTTTGTCATGCAACGCCGCCATGATTCTTCTTCAAAATCATTGCAAAATAAATTTTCACTGGGTATTGGTGGTCACATTCGACAAGAAGATATGGCGTCTGATTCATTATTTGATTGGGCAACACGCGAATTTCATGAAGAAGTGAGCTACACGGGTTCATTGAGCATCAAACCACTTGGCATCATTAATGATGACACTAATGACGTGGGCAAAGTGCATCTGGGTTTTGCAATGTTATTAACGGGTGATTCTGCCGAAATTGCCATAAAGGCTGAGCATAAAAGCGGTACACTCATGACTTTAGATGAATGTGCTGCGTTATATGATCGCATGGAGACGTGGAGTCAGATGGTGTTTAGCTTGCTAAGTTCTGCGAATGCTCAATGAACACTGAAAACATTTTTTCTTCTATTCTTTTTTTCGTTAAGGGTTCGTCTATTTAACAACTAACATTAATTTATCCGTTCGTGGTGATAATAGTCGAACCATAATTCCCAGTAATTTTTTTCACTAACTTTTTCTTGTCGTTAAGGGCCTTGTCGCCCTTAACAATCGACACCAAGGCTGCTGCCCTGGACCCGCTCATTTCGCTCGAACGGTGCCCACTCGCCTAACGGCTGCGGGTTACCCATGCTCTGCACCAACTTTCATCAACATCGTACCGGCGAGATTTAAATCAATGGAATTGGTACGCGACTCACCGGCAAGTAGGTGCATGGTGTTCGCATGGCACCTGCGAGCGCAACCTGCCGTTACCGAATTTATAAATATAGCTGCCGACCTAGCTTGACGTGTGGGCATGATAGCACCACCCGTCCTTCCCTCGCCTCGAACTTGAGGTGGGTGCGTAATCATGCGACCCCGAAGCGACTTGTCCTACGAAGCCTTAGCGCAGTAGGAAGTCGCGTGTGGCCACACTTCAAGCGTAGGGATTCCAAAGGAACTCCTTTGGCGTCCATTGCTAAGGGTGACGAGACCCTTAGCAAAAAAAAGCAAGAAATGGAGAAAATGTGCTCGTTGTTAGGGGTGGCAAAACCCCTAACGAAAAAATCCCATATCTTTGAACAAAAAAACTATGGAATAAGAAAATAAGTCTTGTTAAAGTATTGGTGTAATATTTACTGATCTAAAAATTAGAGAGCTGAGATGAATTTTACTTATTTTTACCCTTTTGTTATCATATTTCTCATGACAAATACTCTTATACAAGCCAATAACTCGCAACTCGTTGATATCAAATCCATTATTCCCGACATCGTCTTAGATATCCGCTACGCAACTACGAATAACTTCACTAAGCAAAAAGTATATTCACGACCTTGCTGTTACCTGCAAAAAACGACTGCTGAAAAACTATGCAAAGTACACAAAGAACTTGCAGAGCTTGGATTTGGCCTAAAAATTTTTGATGGTTATCGTCCACTTTCGGTGCAAAAAATTTTCTGGGATGTGGTTCCTGATTCTCGTTACGTGATGCCTCCCCATAAAGGGTCAAAGCACAATCGAGGAAGCGCTGTTGATCTGACACTGGTCACGAAAGATGGCAAAGAAGTTCCTATGCCGACCGAATTTGATGATTTTAGTACTAAGGCACATCGAGATTATAAAGATCTGCCAGCACACATTATTGCCAATCGTAATCTACTTGAACGCGTGATGCACAAACATGGGTTTAAAGGACTGCGCACCGAGTGGTGGCATTTTGATGATGTTGATTGGCAAAAATACCCACTGCTTGATATTTCCTTTGAAAAATTAACCTAGATTATCTCATTCAAATGTAAAAATACCCTGCTAATTAGCAGGGTATTTTATTAACAACCAGTGGCTTTTTACAGCATTATTTTTATAATCTGATACTTCATTCAAAAATCTCTCATTTTCTCTTTTTAACTTACGGTAATCACTGGCACTGCAATGCAGGTAAGCTTCATGCCACCACACGCTTCAAGCCCTTGATTATTTTCTTCAACCGTTTCTTCTCGTTCCCATACCATGTTCAATTGAGAATCCATTACAACATCTTCATTTTTGAGAACTTGAACAACAACTTCTGCACCATCTTCATTTTCGCGCGTTAGTTGTAGGGTTATCGTATAACCTTCGGTCTTAATTGTTGTTAGGGCATCAGCTGATAGGGTTGTGTCATTTTCCACGACAACCATATCGTTATTAACTAATTTGGCACGGATCATAATATCTGCATTCATTGCTGAGCAAATAAGTACCAATGGAAACACGGCAAACAACTTCCAATTCATAGAAAATCTCCTCACGCTTATAACTACTTGTTTAATATGCTGCTCATTTTTGTCCGACTTCGCTATTCATCTTCACCATAAGCTATTAGTAAGACTTAAAGCTACGTCGTGACTATCACGCCTTAGCTCGCCATTGCCTGAAAGGCTATGGTGTAGCGGCGGCGGATGAAGCTAGCTGGTGTTATGAGGACAGTATAGGGAAGAAGTTTTTGCCTAGCAAGGAAAAACCCTCTTGTAATTAAACAAGAGGGTTATAATTTTATGGTTCGATACGATTTGCTTTGCAAATCACTCACCATGACCGGAGGGTTGTGGTTTAACGACTATAGCGTCTTCTACCATACTCACGCTCACCACCACGTTCACGGTCAAAGTATCGGCCTCCACCACCACGCGGGGCAAAGGAACGAGAAGCACGAATGTCTTCGAATGGACCTACAGCAATGCGTATTTTTTGGCCTAGCAAACGCTTGTGTTTAAGTTCTTCAGCTAATGCTGAAGCAATATGCGTTGGAACTACCACAAAACTACGTTTGTTAATAACACGGATTCGTTCAATGAGTCTGGCATCGATCTTGTCTGAAGCACAGAACTGCATAATATCTTGTTGGGTCACGCCATCTTCTGAACCCATATGCACAATAACTTCTTGCTTGTCTTCACGCACAACGCCGCCACGACCAGCATCAGCTGAAGAGCCAAAATTGATATCATGATCAGCATCATAACCTTGAAGGAACTTATCATTGAGCATTTGAACACAAACTTGTGCAAGTTGATCATGCGACAACAGATTAATTGTTTCGCGCAAATCGGATGTCGCGTTATTTTTGGTCGCCGGCTTATCAAGTGCTGAGGTTAGGTAATTTTTTGCTTGTGTGGCTCGCGCCTCTAATACTTCAGTCATTTTTGGCACTTCGATCGGGTTAATGCTTGCATTAAAGCGGCGTGCTACTTGTTGCATACGACGAACATCACTTCTACCGATGAAGGTAATTGCGATGCCCTCTTTACCTGCACGGCCGGTTCGACCGATACGGTGTACATAACTTTCTTGATCTTCAGGCAATGAAAAGTTAATGACGTGGGTAAGGCCAGAAACATCGATGCCGCGTGCAGCAACATCGGTTGCTACGAGGATACCAAATTCTTTATTTTTAAATTTAGTGATTACGGCATTACGCATGTTCTGATCCATGTCACCATGCAGCGCATTCACACCGTAGCCACGCTTTGACAGCGTTTCAGAAACTTCACTTGCCAAGATTTTTGTCTGGCAGAAAATAAGACCATAGAAATCGTCAGCTTTATCAATAAAGCGGCATAACGCAGGAAGTCGTAAGCGAGATTGCACAACGCAGTAATATTGCTGGGTATTGGAAGTAGTTGTTTGTTGCTTGGTTGTTTTAACTACCACAGGATTTTGCATATGCTCTGCTTTAAGATCTTCAATGCCCTGTTTTACGGTAGCCGAGAACAGCCAAATATTGCGATTTTCAGGAGCAAATTCTAAAACTTCGTTAATTTCTTCTCTAAAGCCCATATCAAGCATGATATCAGCTTCATCAAGAACTAAGGTTCTAAGGTCTTTCAGCGATAGCGATTTGCGACGCAGGTGGTCATTAAGACGCCCTGGCGTGCCCACAATAACCTGAGCTCCTTGGCGCAAATCCCTGAGCTGACGCTCGATGGAAACGCCACCATAGATTGGAACTACTCTAATTTGGGTGAATTGGGCAGCTTTGGATAAACTTTCACAAATCTGTAGAACAAGTTCACGAGTTGGAGCAACAATAAGCGCTTGTGGCTTATAGAGCGTTTGATCGATTAACTGCAGTAATGGCAGACCAAATGCCAAGGTTTTACCGGTGCCGGTTTGGGCTTGGCCATGGAAATCGATCGTTTGTTTTTCCAGAAGCATTGGAATTGCTTTTGCTTGTATTTCAGTAGGGGTTGTGAGACCTAATGTCTCAAGAGCACGTTGTAATTCGGTGGATAATAAAAAATCTTTAAATGATGACATAGAAAACCATAAAAAATAGGATTAAAAAGATAACCTTTGCAATAAATACACGCCTACTCTCCTTGCACACAGGCATGATATCCAGATGGGTCAGTTTAGAACGCCAACGTTCGTAAACTCCCACGGAAGAGAAAACAGGCTACTACCACAAAGGTTGCAGATGGGGGTTTACTTTAGGATTATTTCAGAATAGAAAAAATTAGCCTTCTTGTCAAATAAATAAGCTTGAATTTGCGGGATTTTCATAGTTTAATAAGAATTATGAGAGAATGCAGCCAGAGTTTTTCCTAACTCATTGATCTGTGTGGTACTATCAAAGCTTTACGAGATCACCTGTTACAGGTTAATTCATCAATTTGGGGTTGTTTTGCTGTTAAGCGGCGGATATATTGACCCCGCACTCACTCATTTCAAGGCAACTTGAAAAATCAAAAAACGCAGCACATAATGCTAGAAATGTTCGCAAGCATCTTTCCTCGTAACAAAATTTCAGGTAGTATCTAACAATATTCATTAATTTCGATTTCGTACTATGATATATACTATGGCTTTTAAAACTCTTATCCTTATGTTGGCATTTTTGACAGTCCAGCCAGTAAAAAGCATGTCAACATCTGAAAATGGGGCAAAAAAACAACTGCCTGATCTGTTTTATTATCATTTACACAGATTTGAGCCGAAAGAAACAGAAAATGAATTTGGCTTTGAAGTCTTTAATCCTGATGATAACAAAGTATCAGCTGTAGGCTTTTTTGATTTTACTAAACCTAATAATGGAATCATATGGTTTACTCCACTCGGCAGCCTTCAACCTCGTGGCTATTCTTCCAATCCCAAATTTGCAAAAGTCTTCGATGTACCAACAATCCCCTGCACAAATAGGTTCTTAGCTGTGACAGCCAATGTCATAAAAAGCGCAACTACACCCAATGATGAAGAATCGCGCCAAATCCTGGTAGAACAACTTCACACAATTGCCACCGATCTGGAAGGGGATGGCACACTCGATCAAAATGTACAAGGAATCGAAGACCTCACTAAACTATTTCAGAGCTACTTAGATTATCGAGTCGAGGATTTGCAAAAGCAGCTGTATCAAAAACAACAATACAAAAAACAACTAAAGTTGCGATATGAGGAATCATCAACACTTCCCCATTTGCCCGACCTATACGCGAATATAGCCATGATTGAATCTCTTGAACCAGTTACCGAATATTCTGACTGGCAAAGGAAATCATCAATTCGCAAATTCCTTAATTATGAATAAGGTCCGCTCGATGTGGACGAATAAATCATTACTTTTTTTGCGCTTTTTTTTCTCTTTGTTACACTTGGAATAATTATCTTAAAAAACCCTCAAACCCTCATACTCAATGAGGCAAATTTTTACAGGATAACTGCATGTCAAAAGAACTCATAAAAGCTAGTCAGTACCGCCGTGTACAGCAAGTTGAAGAACCCGACCTCATTTCCTCACCAGAAACTAAGCAAGAGCTTGCTGAACTCTATGGTGAAATCGGCACTAAATTTCAACCAGGTAAATTAGTTACCGGTACCGTCAAGCGTATCGATACTGATGGCGTACTTGTTGATATTGGCTACAAATCTGATGGCCTAATACCAAAATATGAATTTGGCGCTCATGAAATGAAAAAGTTTCATGTCGGCTCCCCAATAGAAGTTATCCTCGATGAGCTTGAAAGCGTCGATGGTAACGTCGTATTGTCCTATGAAAAAGCTAAAGCGCTCAAAGCATGGGATGAAATCACCAAACTCTTTGAAGAAAACAAACCAGTTGAAGGTATTGTTACACATAAAGTTAAAGGCGGTCTAAGCGTTGATATCGGTGTTCCTGCATTCTTGCCTGGATCACAAATTGATATCCAACGTGTAACCGACTTTGATCAATATGTGGGACAAACTATCCAAGCACAAATTATCAAGATCAATCGCAAACGTGGTAATGTTATCATTTCCCGCCGCAAGCTATTGACTGAACAACGCAGCGAAGCTCGTCACAAAATTCTGGACACGCTCCATGAAGGCCAAGTTATTCGTGGCACCGTCAAGAATATCACCAATTATGGCGTATTCATTGACATAGGTGGCGTTGATGGACTTCTGCATATCACCGATATGACCTGGGGTCGCATTTCCCATCCAAGCGAGATGGTAAAAATTGGCGAGCAAATTACAGTTAAAGTACTGTCATTTGATAAGCAAAACGAAAAGATCTCTCTTGGTCTTAAACAACTTACCGAAAATCCATGGCAACAAGCAGCAGCTAAACTCAAAGTGGGCGATCGCGTTAAAGGCAAGATCTCCAGCATCACCGATTACGGCCTGTTTGTAGAAGTCATGAAAGGTGTTGAAGGCCTCGTGCATATCTCTGAAATTTCTTGGACCGATCGTATTACCGATCTTCATAAGAAATTCAAGGTTGGCGAAGAAATCGAAGTGCTTGTTGTTTCCTTGGATACCGAAAATCGCCGCATGAGCTTAAGCATCAAGCAGCTTGACAAGAATCCATGGGAAACCATCAGCGAACAGTTCAAAGTTGGTCAAACGATTAGCGGTACTATTAGCAACATCACCGACTTTGGCATCTTTGTACAACTGGTGCCTGGTGTTGATGGCCTTGTGCATATTTCAGACCTTTCCTGGACTGAACACATCGATCACCCATCATCAATCTACAAGAAAGGTGATACGGTTAAAGCCGTTATTCTGGCAATCGATCCTTCTAACAAGAAAATTTCCTTGGGCATCAAGCAACTCAGCCAAGATCCTTGGGAAACCATCAAAGAGCAATATCCTGTTGGCAGCATCGTGGAAGGTGAAATTTCACGCACTACCAATTTTGGTGCATTTGTGAAACTCGCTAGTGGCGTCGAAGGCCTCGTGCATATCTCCGAACTTTCTGATCAAAATGTAGAAAAGGTAGAAGATGTGCTCAAGGTTGGCGAAAAACGTCAATTCCGCGTTATCAGCGTCAACAAAGATGAACGCAAACTTGGTCTCAGCTTAAAGCTTGAACCTTCAGCAGCGCAACAAGCGCGTCATGCCGAAAACAAAGCTCGTAGCGACGACCGTTCTGGTGGCAAAGGTGATAAAAGAGGTGCGCCTCGTGGTGGACAAAAGAGAACATCTTTTGAATCACACGCACCAAAATCTAAATCAGCTCTGCAAATAGCGCTCGAAGAGCATGCTGCTCGCAAATCTGAAGATTCTGACGATAACGAGTAAAGTCCAAGAGCCGCCAAATATTTTTGGCGGCTCTTATTTAAAATAATTAACATAGGTAAGCATATGATGGTTCGACTAAGCTCACCACAGGCGGGTATATTTTATTCACTACTCGTGCTTATTGCTGGCCTCTTTCTATCTTCATGCAAAAATGAGAAAGAAACAGCGCCCATACCTACAACCAAGGAAATTCCAATGCTAGAAAAAACATTTGCCATGATTAAACCAGATGCAGTCAAAGCAAAAAATTCTGGCAAAATTATCGATATTATTGAAAAGAATGGATTCACTATTGTCCGCATGGAAAAAACACAACTCACTAAAGACAAAGCAGAAAATTTCTATGCGGTGCATAAAGAGCGCCCATTCTTTGGCGAACTCGTGAGTTTTGTAACTTCAGGGCCAGTAATCATCATGGCACTTGAAAAAGACAATGCGATCAAAGCATGGCGTGACTTGATGGGAGCAACGGATCCTATGAAGGCAGAAGCTGGCACCATCCGCAAACAATTTGGCACCAACATTGGCAACAATGCCTCACATGGTTCTGATGCGCCAGAAACAGCAAAGTTTGAACTTAGTTTGTTTTTCCCCGATTTAAAATAATTTTTTTATACAAAAAAAGAGAGCGAAGCGGTTTTGAACACTTCGCTCTCTTTTTTTTTAGGAATATATTATGTATTTACACATATTTTTTTTGATGATTGGATTTGTTGGAAACGCATGCGCAGATGGCTATAACGTCACGGTGACAGAATCATTTGCTCGCAAATTTTTAGTACCCACCATACAAAAACGGATTGCAGATTGTCAGGATGAAATAAACAACAGCAGAAACTGCGATTCAATAAACTTGAGCACTATTATCAAATTCAGAATGCTCCAATTACAATACGTTCTCTTAAACTACAAGAGCAAATTTGAGCACGATAAGAACGAGGAAGAGTGCAGAGTTGCCACAAACTACATTATTTCTGCATTTTTAAAACCGCTCAATGAAATAGCTGCACAATGCGCAAAACTTCCAACAGAAGAAGATCAAAAAAATATCAATATCTATGCTGTTCAATTGATGCAAACATTACTTTCTCTGGCTAAAAAACCAAAATCTGTCCAAAGCACAGCCGCGCCTGAGGCTAAAATTACCCACAATTTCAAGAGCTTAAACGAAAAACTTGAGCAAGAACGACCATCACTTACACAGATTGAAACGGAAAAAGAACTTGATGATATTCACACCGTTCTTTGGGGCATACACACGAGTCCATATCTGTCACCACAAGATTTATTTGCACAAAATATGAGTCCTTCGCAGAAACAAAAGCTCACATCTCTGCATGAAGAATTAAAAACCAATTCTGTAGGTTTGATAAGAAGCATTGAAGCTGAGAGAAATGAAAATCAGAAAAAACGTGAAGCTCTCGAGATTCAAGCGTAAAATTTTTATTCCATTGATAAATTTCTAACTCAATTTTTTTGGTAAGGGTCTCGCCACCCTTACCAATGGGCGCCAAAGGAGTTCCTTTGGAATCCCTACGCTTGAAGTGCGGCCACACGCGCCTACCTACTTCGCTACGCTACGCAGGCAAGTCGCTTCGGGGTCGCATGATAACGCACCCTTTCGTAAACAAAATATGCTTGGCGTGTCGAATTATCAATCCGAGATCCATTTCTCATATTACACACTATTTATTGGGTGCTATCATGCCCACACGTCAAGCTAGAGCGGCTATCAATTTTAAAAATCTAGTAAATGGACGGCAGGTTGAGCTCGCAGGTGCCATGCGAACACCATGCACCATCTTGCCCTTGAGTCGCGTACCAATTCCCTTGATTTAAATCACGCCAGTACCATGTTGATGAAGGTTGGTGCAGAGCATGCCCTTCGACAGGCTCAGGATAAAGTCCACCCGCAGTAGTCATTAGGCGAGTGTGGGCCCCAGGCGGAGCAAAGCGAAGCCTGGGTAAAGTAGTCACCGTTCGAGCGAAATGAGCGGGTCCAGGGCAGCAGCCATGGCGTACATTGTTAAGGGTTACGAGACCCTTAACAAAAAATAAATTTATGGTTAAACTTTAACCTGGAAATTAATAAAAATAGTTTGGTCCAAAAGGAATTTTATGTTGCCTCAAATCCGTGCTATAAATATTTATCTTTTTCTCATGCTTACTTTTTCTACATCATTGTTTAGTTACAACACGGTAACAGTACAAGACTTTCAAGACCACATCGACATCACCACCTTTTATGGCAACTTCACCATCACCGAACCAGTACTCCTTGATCTTCTGCGCTGTCCCATGATGGAGCGTCTTAAAAAAATCCACCAATATGGTCCCTTTTATTATACGGTGCGTCCCGTTGCCTATACGCGCTATGATCATTCCATAGGCGTTTTTGCATTATTACGTTCTATTAATGTATCTTTAGATGAGCAAGTTGCAGGGCTCCTGCATGACATTTCACACACCGTCTTTTCCCATTGCGGAGGCCTTGTATTTAGGAGCACCATTCTTGAAGCAGATTTGCAGCAAGACGATGATCACTTACAGTTTCTTAAAAAATCGGGCATTGATACCATCTTGCGACGTCATGGTTTTACCTCAGAACAAGTTCATCCAAAAAATTCTCAATTTACCGCACTTGAGCGCAACCTGCCCTATTTGTGTGCCGACCGCATCGAATATAATTTAAATGGAGGTTACCAAGAAAATCTCCTCACCAAAGACGATATTCAAGCAATTTTAAGACACCTGTGTTTTGAAAATGGCATCTGGATTTTTGATGATGCTGCCATGGCAAAAAAATTTGCCTCAATTTCGTTATGGAAAACCGAACATACGTGGGGATCTGCAGATAACATCATGGTCTACACTTGGATCGGGCAAGCATTACGCCAGGCTCTTTCACTCGGTTTGATCTCTATGGACACCATTTTGTATGGCACCGACGATGAAGTATGGCAGCTGCTGCATTTTAGCACCGACCCAATGATCCAAAGTTTGCTCCACCAATCACGCAACTACGCGCATCAATATGAAATTAACACAAATCGCTATGACACCATCTTATATGCTAAGTTCCGCGGTATTGACCCAATGGTCAAAACTGATGCGGGAACACGCTATTTGACGGAACTTGATGGCCAATTTAAAGAACAGTACAATAAAACCAAAGCACTCATGAAAGCCGGCTGGCCAATAAAATTCGTTAGTTAGGGGTCTCTATGAATAAAAAAATAATGTTTTTCGCATTGATGAGCTTGGCACATGCAAGATGTGATCTTATAGCTTCTTCTCATGACCTTTCATCTGTGCCTGATGAAAAGCCGGAATTATCTAAAGAGCTTGAGCCTGCTCAACAAAGACCAGAAAACGATGACGCTAAAACAGTAGAAAGCGTCACACGGGAACAAAAACAAGATAATGAACATTCGGCACTGCGGACCATTGTGGAAATAGGGACAGGAACATTTGCAGCAACATTTTGCGCCCTCTCTGCTTTAGGTTGTCTAGGTTGTATTTACCTCTCGACACAAACAACGGACCGCGACCAAAAAACAGGGTGCTTTGCCTGTGCGTTATACACTGGAGTAACTACTATAATTTCAGGCTACGCAGCAAAAAAAATACTGGAGCCAGACAGACCTACATCAGAAAAAATAAAAGATGTTATAAGTCAAAATGGCGAATATCTTTTGTAAGCAAGGAAAATACAGATGAAGAAAATTTACGGGCTGCTGTTCCTACAGGCATCATATGTCTTTTGGCTGTTTATGATCTGCTCTTCGAACAAGGCGAAAAGCCAGGCCCTTGGACTTCGGCAGGTACTGCACTGATAACTGGAATCTCGACTGCTTCAAATATTTACGTTGCAAAAAAAATGCTCTTTACGGTAGAAACAAAATCAGAAAAAATACAAGACGAGAGCTTGCTCGGGAAATAGTTAAAAATGAGTTCAATTAAAGAAGGATAAAATACATGAACATACGACATATGCTATTTGTAGCGATTCTTACAACGCAAAGTCTAGCGTTCGGATTATATTTTACGTTAAAGGATTTTCAAGAATGCAGAAATCTCGCAGCCCATTTAGAGCTACTTGAGAGTATACAAAGGGAAAATCCTGAAACACTCAAACTCTCCAAAACTGTGGCTGGGCTTCTCCAGACATTATTGCAAAACTGCATCATCGGAAATGAGTCTGAACAACAACTAGTTAAGGATCAAATTGCAATATTGCAAGCGGAAAGTACTAATTTCATAGACATATTAAAACGATTCGAAACAAGGTTCGAAGCACATGCTCAACAAGCTGAACATGACAAATTTAAAGCTAGCTCCTTAAAAGGAATAGCTTTGATGATGAAAGCGGCAAACTAAGGCCAAGTCCAAGAAATGCAGGAATACACCATGATGAAATATAAAGGATATTTTGGACAAGTAGCCTACGATGATGAAGCAAAATTGTTTCATGGAGAAGTCGTTGGGTTAAAAGACATTATTACCTTTCAGGGAACAACGGTGAAAGAGCTTGAGCAAGCATTTCGAGATTCCATTGATGACTACATTTCCTGGTGCAAAAAACGAAAAGAAAAACCTGAAAAAACATTCTCGGGAAATTTGAGACTTAGAATGTCTCCTGAACTACATGCCAACCTTGCTCTTGAAGCAGCAAAACTTGGCGTAAGTTTGAATGAATTTATTAATGAGAAATTACACAAATAAAAAAGGCCCTCCCGATTTTGGGAGGGCCTTTTTTTATTACTCACATTCATTATTCACTGGCACTGGTTCTTTTTTGCTTTCCACCGGGTAGTTATGTGCCTTAGCATATTCATCAAGCACGCCGTTGACAAATCGGTAGGCATCTTTTTCTGCAAAACATTTTACCAGCTCAATTGCTTCATTTATCACAATAGTTGCTGGTGTTTGTTGTTGCTCCAATTCCCAGATAGCAAGCCGGAGCACCAGTTTGGTGCACACCCCAATGCGCTCGAGCCGCCAGTTGGCCAAAAATGGCAACATTTCTTTATCAAGCGTTTCTCGCGCATCGATTACGTGCTGCGCAATGGCGACCGATTCACTATCTAACGGAATATCAAGATTAAAACCTCGATTAAAGTCGTCGACAATGGCAGATAACGAAGTTTGATAATCAAAAGATTCCATCGCGTACAAAAGATGGAAAATCAACCCACGAATGTCACGTCGTGATAAGTCCGCATAGGCAAAGGGCTGATCTTGCTCCAATGCAATTTCAAGTGTCGTGCAAGAATCTTTAATATCCATAATTATTATTCAAAGACTATTTTTTAACACGTTCGATGTATTTAGAATCGCGTGTATCAACTTTAACAATGTCGCCAGTTTCTACAAATAACGGTGCTTGCAAGACAAGTCCGGTTTCTAAGGTTATCGGCTTGCTGCCACCACCTTGGGCTGTATCGCCCTTCACACCAGGAGGAGCATCTTCTACTTTGAGTTCCATGAAAATTGGGGCTGTCACGCCAATTGG
This sequence comes from Candidatus Babelota bacterium, assembly GCA_013287855.1. Lineage (GTDB taxonomy): Bacteria > Babelota > Babeliae > Babelales > Vermiphilaceae > JABDCY01. The sequence goes on from JABDCY010000001.1 coordinate 21,625, forward strand.
CCGACCTTCAAAATAAAGAATGGTATAAATAGTCTGCTCTTTTAAGAAATCCAACACTTCACTGAGTTGTTCTTTATTTAAGGCAACCTGCTCAAACGATTCCTGATCCATGAAATTATAGAGTTCATCATCTTTATACAAATATTGCATTTCACGATATTCAAGATCAGGTTCTGGGAATTTTTCGCCAGAGCGGAAGAGCTCTTCATGCACCAGACCAGTAATCATATTTTTCATCTTGGTGCGAACAAATGCACCGCCTTTACCTGGCTTTACATGATGATATTCAAGAACCATAAATGGCGCCTCTTTGAAAAGAATTTTGGCGCCTTTTCTGAAATCTGAGGTCGAGATCACGACATTCCTTTTAGTAAAAGAATTAATCTATGTTTTTAGTATAAAAAAGTATGGGTAAAAAGCAATTTTCTTTACTTCTTGCTATTAAAATCTCTACTATTTTTGAAAAAAAGACGCCACATGGAGAAATTATGACTAATATAACATTTCCCAAGTCATTGGTACTTATTGCTTTGCTCTGTTCCATTCGATCAAAAACTATGGGAGAAGGCACCACAGAAATAGACGAAGAAGTTATCGCAGAGCTCTGCGAGGCCACAACCCTTCTGGTTACAAAACAACCCACCAATATGCTACTTGCCTATAGTCCAGCAGAAGATAATGCTGAACATCGTGCCACCTTAAAATCGATTATTTCTTATATGCCGCCTATACAAACCAATAAAGAGAAGCGGTTTTGTCTTTCCTACATTCTGCATTCCTCATGCTCAGAGGAAAGTGTGGCAACGATCCAAGAGTTACTTGAAAAAGAGACCGGCGACTGCAAGGTCGAAATAGCCAAAGATTATACCTGCCTGAGCAGTTCTCTGGAACCATCTACACAGTTGAAGCCGGTATTAATCAAAATCTTGCAAGATCACACGATAATTCATCAATGTAGTGGCATCAAAGATATCTAAAAAAAGTACGTAGTTCAGCTGATCACTGCTTTACCTTTGGCACACACTTGTTAGAATTGCATAGTAGCTTAATGTCACTTATTTCCCCCAAAATATAAAAAAAGTATGCAACTCTTTAAAATTATTCAAAAAGCACTACTTGTGTGTCTTTGTAGCGCAAACCTCTACGGTCCTCCCAAAACACATCCTAAAGAGAAGAGAAAGCTCAATAGTGTGCAACTCTCGAGTTTTCCAAAAGGAGGAAAATCCAAGGGCATTCAAAAAAAAATGGTCAACTTAGTTCCGAGCACCCACATTTTATCACGCCAGGTTTTTTCATTGCATATCGACACTCCGCAAAAATTACAGGCAATTGCTGCTAATGTCTTAAAAACAAAAAAGGATGCAAATGTCGCCTGTATAATAGGCTTCAAACGTAGACAAGCTATTAAAAAACTAGTTCCCTCTATACTCGCCAAACAGACTGGATCCGGAGTCGACAGTTGTACGTTTATGCTGCCAAAAGATGATCCTCAAGTAGAAATAATAACAAAGAGCCTGAAGAAAGTTAAAAGGAATCATTTCGAAGAAACCAATAACGGACTGACGCGTATTGTCACACTTATAGATTCAAAAAAAGAGGCTAAACCGATAACGGACATCATATCTAGGGTAAATTGCACTGCTCTGCACGTTATTCACATTGAAGAAGAATTTCTTACAGATTCACCTGATTGCAAATATGCTTTGCAGGATGAAAAAATTTCATAATTTAGGAGAGTAAGATGTTGTCTCATAAACACATTAACTCAAAAAATTCTCTTGGCAGTCCTATTGCAACCTCATCAAATAATCTCAGCATCGTCGATCCAGAAATTCAGCGCATTATTGCACATGAAACACATCGTGAACAAACAACTATTAATCTGATCGCCTCGGAAAATTACACACATCCTGCGGTGTTAGAAGCTACTGGCTCGGTGCTTACCAACAAATATGCAGAAGGCTATCCTGGCAAGCGGTACTATGCTGGCTGCGAATCTGTAGACAAAGCAGAACAACTGGCCATTGACCGTTGCAAACAACTTTTTGGTGCTGAGCATGCTAACGTGCAACCGCATGCAGGATCACAAGCAAATATGGCTGCCTATTTTGCGCTCCTCAACCCTGGTGACACCATCATGGGCATGAGCTTGAGTGAAGGTGGACATTTGACGCATGGTCATCCGGTGAATTTTTCTGGCAAATTTTATAAAGTTGTGCAGTACAAGGTTGATCCCATCACAGAACAAATTAATTATGATGAGGTCCAACGACTTGCTGAGCAGCACAAACCAAAACTTATTATTGCAGGCGCTTCCGCCTACTCTCGCCACATTGATTTCGCGCGCTTTGCAGCTATTGCAAAATCTGTTGGTGCATTTTTTATGGCAGACATTGCTCACATTGCCGGACTGATTGCAGCAAATTTGCATCAAAACCCTGTGCCCTATGCTGATATCGTGACCAGTACAACGCACAAAACGTTGCGCGGGCCACGTGGCGCATTCATGTTGTCCACACAGCCTCTTGCAGACTCCGTGGATCGCGCCATCATGCCGGGATCGCAAGGCGGACCATTTATGCATACCATTGCTGCCAAAGCGGTCGCGTTTAAATTGGCGCTCGAACCAGAATTTACCACCTATCAACAACAGGTCGTTGATAATGCGCGCGCCATGGCACAGACGATGCAAGAACTTGGCTACCGTCTGGTTGCTGGTGGCACCGACAATCACCTTTTCATGGTTGATCTGCGCTCGAAAAATATCACGGGCTTGCAAGCTCAAATTGCACTGGAAAAAGCTGGCATCACGGTAAGCCGCAGTTGCATACCATTTGATCCCGCAAAGCCATGGATCACGAGTGGCATTCGTTTGGGAACTCCTGCAATAACTACGCGCGGCATGGGCACACACGAAGCGAGAGAAATTGCGTATTTAATTGACGAAGTGGTGAAAAAACATGACAATAATCGACAACTTCTTGCTGTACGGCAAGAAGTTGAAAATAAATGTGCATTATTTCCGATCTATGAATAACAAGGAGTTATTAATGAAACGTACTATAAAAAGTGGTGTGACTGCACTGAGTATATTCAGCATGTTAAGTCTATCTGCAACTGGCAGCACAACCGAAACGCCAGCGCAAAAAGCACCAACAAAAAAAGAATCAGCACCTCAAGTAGGAGAAAAACACGTGACAAAACGACAAATCACTGCACCTGCAGGACTCACCATCTTCGTGACCAAAGAACCATCAGCAGATGGCAAAGAAGCAAAAAAAGGTAACATCGCGGTAGTTCATTACACCGGTTGGTTGTTTGACAAGGAAAAAAAACAAAAAATCGGCGAACCATTTGATAGTAGCAAAAACCGCAATCAACCATTCCAATTTGCAGTAGGTCGAGAACAAGTGATTAAAGGCTGGGATGAAGGCGTGAATGGGATGAAAGTTGGCGAAGTCCGCGAGCTCGTTATAGCTCCAGAACTTGCGTACGGAGCACGCGGTGCAGCTGGCGTGATTCCACCAAATGCAACGCTCGTTTTTGAAGTTGAATTAAAAGATGTTAAATAAAAGAACGAGAAAACAGTAAAAAAAGAGCCGCAGGCAGTTGCCTCCGGCTCTTTTTTTTAAACTCCCTTGTACTCATAATGATATTATGGGAGGATGAGACCCACCTGCAAATCTATTTTTTGATGAGCATAAAATCGATCATTCAGCACAATAAATGTTATGAAAGGTCATGTCATGAAAATCGTAAAAATAATCATGGTGCTCATGCTGCTGCATGTACAAACTTGGATATATTCGATGACTGGCAGTAATCTTCTTTCGCAAGAATATGGATTAACAGGTTTAACCGCTCAGCTAGCTGACACTTCTGATCCAAAAAAATTCTTAGAACAAGGTAATGGGTCAAACGGATTATTTGAAGAACCAGAGCAACCTACTAAAATACCCCAACAAACGGTGACTCAACTAGCGCAAGTTCTTCCAATGTGCGGCAAAGGTAAAAAAACCATTCCAGGCGAACAATTTCATCACCACATAGCCGAAAAAAGAAAATTGAATGCTGTTCAGCCAACAAACAGTAAAAGTTTCGACCGCGATTGGGGCTGCCTTGTCTGTAAAAAAAAATTCATCCATCCATCGAATTTGTCTGAGCATGTCAAACATGATGACCATACAATCGCTATTAAAGCACTCCTCAGCGATCCTTCAGAACAGAAAAAACTCGATAAATTAGCACAAGGCACAGCGAACAGCTGCCCTGCTTGCTACATTTTTTTTCAAAAGCCAACAGGTCTTAACATGCATAAGAGGTTGCGCCACAAAAAAAATAGTGATGATACATCCCCTGAAACCACTAAGGAGACTGATTCATTGTCTAACGACTCTTATGAAGATCCGCACAATGACAAATTATCTGAAGAAGACGTAGAGGAAGAAGAAGAAGAAGAAGAACCAGTTGAACGCACATCAAAAAAATCTAAAACTACTTTAGCAGCAACAATTCATACCCTGCGCAATCCATACTTTGGCTGTCTTGTGTGCCATCAAACATTTGATGAACCAGAAAGTCTACAAATCCATGTCAAGAAAAGTGAAACTCACAAAGATAGCCTCGCCGCACTGACCCTGGAAAGAAGCAAAAAACTTACTAACCTCGCTCACAATATGCTGCATTGTTGTAAGAATGGATGCCTGGTATACTTTACTTCTCAACAAGGAATAGATCAGCATAATGATAAGCAGCATGCTCAGTAGAAGAAATTTTCAAATATCTCATGGATCATTCTTATGAAAAAATTGGTACCTCTTTGCATTACACTGCTCATTAGTTCAACAGTCTGTGGTATGGAAAGCCCCCTAACAGGCAAAACCGTAGGACCTAAAAAATACCATCTACATCGTTATTTAACGCAAGGTGCAGTATCTGCTGAGACTGATGAGAACATAAAAACTTCTGAAAATGAATCTGATGATAGTTCATTTATACCCGACCACGAAAGTGAAGGAGATTTAGAAGAAAATTTATGTGAAAATGATGAACCTTCATCTAGTTCGCGCGAGAGCAAGAAAAATTACGTCAGACCACTAAATAAAGTTGCAGGCTGTTTGGTCTGTAAAAATGTTTATGACGTACGATGTTTGGTAGGACACTGTCGCTGTAAAATACATAAGCAGAAGCTCGAAAAAATACTTGCATCACCAGAAGAAACGGAAAAATTGCATAAGCTAACCAAGACAACTAAAAACAGTTGCGCTACATGTTATATTTATTTTGAGAAGGATATTGGTCTGCGTCGGCACCAAGAAAAAACGCATAAAGAAACGTGATATGGAGCACCATGCAAAAACAAATTATTTCCATAGAAAAGTGTAGTGTCATGAAAAAACTAATTATGAGCAGCACCATCTTTTTGACCGTAGCAGCGAACGTGTTTGCTATGCAATCTGATAAAGATAGTGATTATGATCCAAATAAAGAAACTGAGCAAAAAACCACTCGACAATCTCCTACATGGGGTTGCATTCCTTGTGGTTTCAAAACTAACGATGCCCGTGAACTCTACAAGCATTTGAGACCGCCTGAACACAAAGCCAAAATCGGAGAAATTTTGAAATCATCCACGAAAATGGAACGTTGGAGAAAACAAGCTAAAACCATTCCCAATTCGTGCGAACTCTGTTTGGTGCATTATCAAAATCCATTTGGCCTTAGAAGTCATAATTCAGCAGCTCATTCCTCAACGGTTCTCGAAAAAAAGACCTCATCAACCAAACGATCTTTGAGCGATATGGGGTCAAGTTCAACATCGCATGATCGGCCATTAAAAAAACAACACACGGTTAGTTCAGATACAATTTCGCAACAACCAACTACCCATTGCCTCGCGTGTTCTCAAGAAATTATAAAGCCGCAAGACATTGGTGAACATTTGAAAGCAGAAGAGCACATGCATAAACTCAGCGAAATATCTCAATCTAAAGAAAAGGTATATGTCTTATTAGATGCCGTACGGGCAAGTAGTAAAAATACTCCAACCTGCGTCTTGCATTATGTACGTTTCCAAAATCAATCAGATTATGATCAGCATATGAAACAATCCCATGGTTAACATCAATTTTTTTAACGTAAAATATTGATATATTTACATTAACACTCATGTCATGTTAAACAGCCAAAGTAATTAAAAAACAGTACGTGGGAAGCTGGCATGCAAATACAACATTTTTTCCTGGGAAATCAGTTCGGAAAGAAAATATTCATAGTTACTTTCATGATTTTTGTAAGAATTCCGATGCATGCCATGGATGATTTTGAGAATATATTTTCAACTGAAGAGATGGAGACTCAAAATCTAGATGATTTGCCCGATCTAAAAAATCTGCTCGTACAACAAGAGTTTACAAAACGGGTTGCTCGATACCGCCAAAATACACTAGCTACTACGACAAAGCCTACAAAAGATTCGTCCATTGTTCTGCAAACTGACTCGCCCATGACAAGAAATATTGGTGAACGTGGATGCATTGCATGCGATATAATTTTCAGTGAAGCAAGAGAGCTAAGTGATCATCTGACAACACCAGAACATACTGAAATCATCCGCTCACTCACGAGCGAACAACGAAAAAAACTAACTAAATTAGCTAGGAACTGCTGTCCTTATAACTGCTATGTCTATTTTCCAACTGCACGCGGACTTAAGATTCACAACGGTCTCAAACACAAAGATCAAAACCACTAAGATAGCAGCAGTTTATGTATTTTGTTTCGGAATAAACATCGCCACTAGATAACCAACCCACAAACTGAACACCCAATAAAATGGCACAAGATAACGATATTCGATATGGGATGGCAATTTGCCAAGCCCACCGATCATAATTGCGAGTGCTAAAAAGACTGCTACATAATTCCGGCGATAGAGCGCCACTGCCATGCCCACATAACCAAGCAACAAAAACAATCTGATATACACATGGCGCAGCATAAAATCCCAAAAAACTGACCACGAACTCACAACGGCTTTTATTTTTGCTTGCCACCCGTGCACGCCTGCAAAGGGGGATTCTTTAGGAAACAGCCACGGCAACCCGGGCAATAAGGCATTGGGTAATCTCTTGAAAATATTTCGCCAATAAAGCGATGGTTGCTGTTTGTATGCAATCAAAAATTCTTCTTTTGCCTTGTCATCAAATTCAGGAGTTCCATACTGCAGCTGATATTTTTGGCCAATAAACGTGGCGACAAATTCATCACTCAGCTCAAATCCCCAAGGATTTTCAAATTCTCCGAGCCCTTCCAAAAGGTCTTGGCCTATGGGTCCCACCATGAGGCGATTGTAGGCAACTTTGTTGTACGTCATGAATGGAAGCCAGAAAATGACGAGATTGGTAGCACCTAAGCAACTGATACAGATGAGAATTTTTCTCCATGAGTTGCGCTTCAAGAGTACAAGCAAAACCAATACGCCAATTACCATGAGCACTGCTAAAAATACTGTAGGACGAACCCATTGGCACAGGGCTACGCCGATGCCACAAAGCACCAAGATCAGAAAATTTTTGCCGTGCAAAAACCGCAACACACCCCACAACAACAGCACCGTGCCATAATAGGCCCAGACGTCGCGCACTGCTTGTACATTAAGCGCAATGAGCGGTAAAAAAAAGAGATGCGCTATAAGACACCACCATGCAATTGACGTTGAGCCAAATAACATCACTGCAATTTGAAAAACCAGTACCAGAGAAAGCAGATACAATAAAATCTGTAAAATTTGCACATCATGATAGTGGAGTGAACCGGTCAATTTCCATAATAATCCAAGCACCACGCCATAACCAACAGTATCATTCACGGGAAAAGCTTGCGAAAGATCGGTGAAATTCTGAGTGCGCACCGTGCTAAAATTAAATAAAGTATTTGAAATAGGACTTATGGTTCGACCCAGCCTTCGCTTATCCAGGCCTTCCGGCTTGGCAAGCTTCGGCGGGCAGGCTGGGCGTTTACTCCCGAGCTTAGTCAAGGGGTCACCACGAACGGAATAAAAGGGATGTGCCGCAACATAATACGATAACGTTGGACTCATCCAAATACTATTTTTTTTGTAGAAATTATATCCAACATGGCCGTGCGCTTGGGTAACTGCATGCTGCTGGTCACCAGAAATAAACCATAAAAAAATCACCTGCATAACTAATGCTGCTGTAATGAGCATTAACCACGCAGGTGATAGAATTTGTCGCAGGTGATTATTAAGCCTCGCTACAAGGATTGTGAATTTTTCTCTTACCGCTATCAGTGCTATCATTATCATCCTCTTCATCACTCGTTGTAGTGAGAAAATCGCCATCCAAACTATCAGTCGGCAATTCAGTATAATCAGCTCTTAATAGATCAAGTACATTTTCTAAGAAAGAATCACAATCCTCATCCACTTGATACATAAGTACATGTACTAGATCAGATGATATACCAGTGTCTTGTACTGAGTCCATGGCAATTGTCTGGATCGATCCTAGTACCAACATAGCTAATAAACCTGTTTTTTTAATAGTGAGCATGTTAAAACCCCCTAAATATATTGATTTTGTTAGATATATAAAAAAAGGCTTCAAACTGCTCTCTACATCTATTTTAGCATGAAATTCACTAACTCTCCAGGGGCTCACTTAGTGGTTGAGCAATTAACCTCCATAAGGCAGTCATCTCCTGAAAAGACCTCATCTTCATCGGTCAATTCACTAGTTGCAGAATGGAATTCATCATCAATAAGTTCGGGTAGTTTGTATATCTCACTAAGTTCGTCTTCCTCGTCACAATTACCAAGGCTGTTATCAGCCATTAGTACATAAACTTGGAGTAGTTTTTTATGGGGAGTATAGGTGATGTTGCTATCTTTGCTCGCTTTGATTTTTTCGAGAGCAAATTGAACATCTTTAATGGAGGTGTAGGTGTCTATCGTCTGCGATTCTCGCTGCATAACTATTTCTGCAATCTCGTTACCTGATCTTGTTGTACCCGGCAGCTGCGTAAGCTTTGCAAGTTCGTGCTGTGTATATAACCATCCCCATAAATACACAGGCTTCTTAGTTTGCATAGCATCGAGTGCTGCAGAAAATAAACTGATGCAAACTATAAAAAATAGGTGGTTACGTGTGTTCATGTATATTTTTCACTGCTATTTAATTTATTGCTTCTCTTGTTTTGATTCTACCAAAAGTTCATCGTCACTAAATTCCGCATCGGTGTCTAATTCAAGTTCTTTTCCTTCATCCGTTACAAATGTTGGAACTTTGGTTGCGGCCAGGATTCTAAATTGGCCTTCAAATTTGCCACGTTTTAAAATCATTTTGCCTTTAAATCCCATATCCTCTTCATCGTCTTCTGCTCTTAGTATCCATTCACTGCCATGCGAATTACTTAATATAAGGCATGCAACGGCATGCATTGCATACTCTTTTTATCGAACCATCTGGCTTCTTCATGATAATATCAAGTTGCTGATTTGGCGTATCAGGATCAACATCCACATCATCTTTAACCAGTGAAAAAAATTTTATTCCATCGGCAATGCTAAATTCAAAATCATTTTTTTTGTTTGGTTTCAACTTTATGCCGCAATGTTGTTCGATCCATTCGCCAGAAATATACCGATAAGTTTCGACTAACGTCGAACCTTTTTGTGTTGCATATTTTTGTTCTGTAGTGATTGAAATAGGAAAGGCGGCATCTTGTGAAAATTCTCTTGTATAGATGAGTTTACCTTGTTCGCCATTTTTCCAACATTTTGTACCCGTAAGTTCTTTGGTAAACATGCCTAGGATTGATGGCGAAACACAGATTAAACTCAACACAATTTTGTTATTCATCATTTTTCTCTTCTCTTAATTCTACTCAACTTCATCATCGCTACATTCAGCATCAGTATCTACTTCGGCATCGCCCGCATAATATAAGTTAAACGAAGAAGTTTCGGTTGTTGCTTTAATCCAAAATTGACCCTTATGCTTTGTATCGTTTTTTAAAATTACAGAACCCTTGAATGGTTCCTGGATTTTACATGTCTCAACTAACCACGGACTATCATGCGCTGAATTGGTCAAAATACTATGAACTACCAGCGCATAAGGAAGTCGTTTCAGCGAACCATCATTTTTTTGCAATAGTACATCAGGCTGAGGGCCTGTCATGCTCTTGATAGTTCCAAAAAAAGTTATGGCATCTTCAATGCTCAATTCAACATCGTCATTCTTATTACTCGATAGCTTTTTGCCACATGCCTTTTCGATCGCATCTTTGGGATAGAATTTATAATAACGTATATATTCTCCCGTCAAATCTTTTGTGTTTTTTTCATCATCATACACCCAATCTTTTTGTGTGACAGAAATATGCGAAATGCACTCTCCCGGATATTGAGTAAATTTTCTGATGTAGTGGTAGCCAGATGTTTCGCTTGTGCTAATTTCTTTGGTTACCATACCTTGGACATGCTCAAAGGATAGTAGTATTACGAGTAGTGCCACTTGTTTGTACATGAGTAAACTCCCTGATCGTATGGTGTTTATTAATATCATCTAGATTACATTCCTGCTCAACAATATACAATGGTCGCGCCTGGCTCTCTTTATAAATTCTGCCCACATATTCGCCGAGCAACCAGAGTGCAAAACTCTGCACACCAAGCATAGCAAATCCGGCAAGCGACAACCAAGCAGCAAGTTGATAGTGCGCATCATGCATGAGCATTTGATAGAGCATATAGAAAAAAACGATGTGCACGGCAGCAATTGCCATCACTCCCATGTAACCCACAATTTTGAGCGGAAAGGTGGAAAAACTGGTCATACCATCAAAAGCAAGATGCACCATCTTTTTCCATGTGTAGCCAGTTTGTCCTGCATGGCGATTAGGCCGTTCAAAATCTACATACGCACAGGTAAACCCCGTCCATGCTACCATGCCGCGCAAGTAGCGGGATTTTTCTCGACAAGATTTTAGTTGCTGCAGCACTTTGGCATCGACAAGCCTAAAGTCACCCACATTGCGCGGAATGCTCACGTCAGAAACGTGCGACAAGAGGCGGTAATAGATAGTGGCAGTCAACTTTTTGAGCAAACCATCGTTGCGGTTAATGCGCCGCGCATACACAATATCTGCGCCACCAACCCACTCTTGAATCATTTCGTGCAATAATTCTGGGGGATCTTGCAGGTCAGCATCCATAGAAATTATGGCTTCACCTTGCGCCGCATCATAAGCAGCACTAAGAGCAATTTGATGACCAAAATTTCTACTAAATTTTCTTCCTTTGACTTGCGTATCACGCTTGGCCATATCCACAATTATTGACCAGGTATTATCACGACTGCCATCATCCACAAAAATTATTTCGTAGACATACTGCGGCATTTTCGAGCGAAACAGCTCAGTAATTTTGTGATAAATCAGCGGAATATTTTCTTCTTCATTAAAAGCAGGAATTACCAAGGAAACCATTTTTTTTGAAACTTGCATCTAATTTCCATTTTTATTTAGAATCCGAAAGTAGTTTAGATATTTTACATTTTTTATGTGGAGACACTACCTCAACTGCGCTTGCTCGTCAAAAAAATACTGATTACATAAGGGGTAACAATGCAGCAAAAAAAATTGATGCTCTTTTTTTTAGGTTGCTTATGCATACACCATCTACCTACGCAGGCAATGCTCAGAAGATTTCACACACTGACAGGTGTTAAAAAAATTAACCCTTTCATGAAAAAAAAGATTGCGCAAAATGTGCGTTTTGGGCTTGAGCAAAAACTCACCGCACCAAATGATCATAAAAAATCGGTTGAGCCAACAACGTTACGAGAATATTTCCTTGCACAGGCCATGCATAAATTTGTTGACCAAGTTCCTGAGTTTAACAAATTGGTCACCGTATTTGTTGCCGAAGGCGGATTCCAAGAAAACGCACAATTTAGTTTTGATAAATTGTTTCAAGCTATCGATCATGGTGCTATCCGCGGACACCCTGCCTTTATCAAAAATATCCCCCAGGCTTTGCAACCATTTGGCATGAAAACTTACGATCCTTCCATTTCTCAATATCAGTTTATTCCTACCGGCAAACCTTTAGACGCAAATTATTATGCAGGCAAAAATGGTCATCCTTTCAAACTTTTTGTTTCGAAGTTGCGTCTTGATCTTCTACCTGAAGACATTCAAGAACGGGTACTTGATTATATCAAACTCAGTTTTAATATTTTTGAAGGTCGCATAGCAGAGTTAGCAACACAAGCAATACAACAACGATTAACGCATGAAGAAGGCATTGAATATGCAAACTTAATGGTGCATCATCTGTTTGCGCGCAAAAAAGATGCGCCTGAATTGGTCAACTATGATCATGAATTGTATCACCTCTTAAAGAAATCGGTACCAGAAATTTTCAATGCCCTCGTCTTTGGTCCGCACATAAATCATCTTGCTATCGATCTTAGAAAATCTGGCGTTGGACGCTGGGGAGCTGATGACAAAGATTTTAGAGGAGGCATCGACCGATTTTTTGATGAGATTGGCAAAACTGGTGAGCATGGCAGAAAAGATACTGGCACACAACGTTGGGGATTCGATACTCTCGATGCGGTGCAAGGTAATATTCATGATGAATCAGTAAAAATTCGACAAACATCGGTAAAAATGGCGAAGCAACAAGGTGATACTTGTTGTTATGTCGAATTTGTTACGCGATGTCCCCAAAAATCTACTTTTGAAATTGCTCATGACTATGCAACAACATTGCGACGCACATGTTACAGTGACTACCAAATGTTGTATGAACAACCACTCAGTGATGAATCGCTCATGGCAAAATATGAGCGAGAAAAGCCCGATATGTCATTTGAACAATTCGTAGGTTATCACCGGAGGTTAGAAGTTTTTTCAAAGAATTTTAAGGCATTGACAGGCTCATCAGAAGAATTTGAGAAATTAGTTACAAGCCAACCGGTATACGAAGGATTTCATACCTACAATGCTACGAATATTTACACGTCCAATAGATCTGACGATGCACACATGCACCAGAAACAGACATCATGCGATGAAAACATGTTACGCACAGAAATTGCCCTGAATATTGAGCAGGCGCGAAAAGAATTTGGGAATGGAATTTATTCAAAAAGTGGTGAATAGCATACAAATAGATGAGGTGACGATGAAGTTTATACTAATGTTTCTTTTATGTGTAATCACATTAACTGTATACAGCATGGATGTTGGTCAGAATGTCAAAGAGGTCATTATTGTATCTCCCTTGTATCAACAAGTGGTAACTATGCCTCTTGTTATTGAAACAACCAAAGCACTCAACAGCGGATCATGCTCTAAACAAGAAATATTGGATATTATCCAAGAACTCAAATCACCTGGTTCAACAAACTCTCCAGCAACAGCAACTATGGCGCAAGTGATAAAGGATTTATATCAGATAGATGACAGTCAAAAGCTCCTTAAAGCGCATCTGCACAAATTTAAATGACTTTCTTGAGCTCTATTAACATAAAAAATCCGCTGCGGCGCATTCCCCACAAACAGGCTGCTAGATACGCAGGCCAACGCCAAAGTCGTGCTTTATAATATGAGCATTCATGGTTAGTCATGGGAGCCGTTAATTGAGAAATGCCGACAGGATACCGTGCAAGAATGTTTTTCATTTCTTTGAGGGTATAAGCTTTGGTGCCAATACTTTCTTGATGGTAAAAAAGTACTTTTGAAAGTGATTGAAACGGTCTTCCTTTAAGTAATCCCGCAAAAATCCAGCGGTAAAGCGCATAGAGAGAATGGCGATTGTAGATCATGATTTTTATAGTGCCGCCAGGCTTTGCGACCCGAATAATTTCTTCCAAACATTTGATCGTATTTGGCGAGTGATGAATTACACCCCAGGAATAAACCAGATCAAACTGATTGTCCGGGTAAGGTAAATTTTCGGCGTCGGCGACACGGACATCAGCAACTTGCAGACCATAAATTTCTAAGCGATGAGATACATTATCGATGGCTTCTTGCGTCAAATCGACACCATGTGCTTGCGTTCCTGCACGAACCCATTGCATAAAATCGGTTCCTGCCCCAACACCGACTTCTAATACTTTTTTGCCATTAAAACGCGTAAATTGGGCAAAGGAAAAAATTTCTGGTTCCGTGCGATATCGTGCTTCTTCAATTTCTTCAAAATAAGATGTGGTAAATTTTTGTTGCTGCGTCATGTTAGTGCCGCAACTTGCCTGGTTCCAAAAAGCTTTGACCTGCTGCTTGAGAGTCTCATTATTCATTTTGAATCCTTTTTTTGGTAATCTCAATTTTGCATAAGATCTCGTATCAACTACCAAAAGTCAAGCCGAATCCCTGCACGTATACGTAGGAAGTATATTAACGGAAAACATTATTAAGATCGTTACTAACAAAGAGGTAATTATGAAAATTGTTGCAACATTAGCCGTGGCATGTTTCTTCATATGTATTAACGCAATGGATACGAACAAAGGTGAAGTAATTGTTGAACCGATGTTATCACCAGAAACTCTTAAATCCCACATTACAAAATCTCCTCTAATTGCCGAAACCACTAAAGCTCTTAGCATAGGAAAAACTGATAACCCGCAAATCAGTCAAATTATACGAGAACTTCAAATACCTGGTTCAACATCTTCAGAAACAATAAGCATTGCCCAAGCAGTTAGGGCTTTATATAAACTTGATGGTTGTGCACTTCTTCTTGACAAAGATCTTGCAAAATTTAAACAGCAATAAAGCTATTTTATCATGCTTGCAGCAACCACCCGTGCACTCTCGCAGCTGAGAAAATATTCAACTCTCATTGCCGATAGCATTCCAATAATAAAAAATTTTTTGGTCTATGCAAGCGGCGCTCTCATATTGCGCAGTATCACCATCATCACCGCTCCGATCACCATGAGCATCGTGTCACCAGCTGAGTATGGTTTACTCGCACTTATTAATAGTTTTATCAGCATTGCTTGCATCGTATGTGGTTTTGGTTTGCGACAAGCTCTTTCGCTCGAATATTTTCATCGCTCAAAACAAGAGCAACTCCTGCTTGTTAATGATATTATTCTCACGTATACCATCATCGCCGTTCCTCTGATGATACTTGCCACATGGTTGCACCCTCTGATTAATCACTATTGTCTGCTGAACACCGCACCTACTTATTTAGTGCTTTTGAGCATACTGCTTATTTTCATCTACTTTTTTACCGAACTTGTGTATCAAGTTTTGCAATATGAAGGCAAAGCGCTCGTGCTTACGGTGGTGCAAACTGGCGTTGCCCTTATCACCGTGGCAATCAATCTGTGGCTGTTGTGGTATGTAAAATTAGGGATCGCCAGCATTATTATTGGTCAGTTGTGCGGCATGCTGTTGTTATGTTGCGGCGTTGGATATTATCTACGCTCATCATGGAATGTTGCACACGCGCTACATTCTTGGAAATCAATGTATGCCTATTTCAAACTCGGACTGCCTTTTATCCCCGGCATGCTCTGCGCTTGGTTATTAGCAGCGGGCGACCGTTGGGTGCTTGCGCGCTATGCAACATTGCATGACGTGGGAATTTATTCAGTTGCCGACACATTTGGACAACTTTTTCAGATGGTTATTTTACTCCCTTTTAGCAATGCGTATTTGCCTTCACTCATGAAAAAATTTGCACAAGCTGATGACATTATGGCAGTCGAAAAAACAAACCGCATGCTTATGTGGCTATTTATGCCATGCTGTATTGGACTTGTCGTCTTAGGTTATTGGATTTCCAAACCATTTTTACTCTGGTTTTTGCCTCCCTTGTATCACCAAGCATTATCGTATGTTTGTCTCTTGCTCGTTGGTTACATTTTCTTGATGAGTTCCTACTTTGCTGCTGCACGCATTCAATTTTATAAAAAATGCTATTTCTTGGCATTTGCATTGTGCGTGCCCGCAGTTCTCAATATTTGTTTAAATTTGTTGATGGTGCCGAGCTGGGGAATTATGGGATGCGTTTTGGCCACGGTGTTTTCTTATGCTCTGTATTTTATAATTATTGTTGCGTACAACTATCGGCTAGCATAATGTCAGAAATCATAACTTGATTTTTGCTAAATTAGTCCATGGTATAGCTTTACCTGCTGAGCGTATTTGCATTTGATCACCACCATATACTACGACAGGTTGTTGCATATTACGAACCTGTTCTTTAAACCAAAACATAGTATCAAAAAATCTCGCGTTCATAGTTGCTGATGCTTTTATTTCCACTGGTGTTGTTTTGCCGCCATATTCAATAATAAGATCAATTTCGTGCTGATTGCTATCTCTAAAAAATGTCAATGTTGGACGAATGCCTTGGGCATTAAAATTTTTCATTAAATCTACGACAACCATATTCTCAAACAAGGCTCCATAAATAATTCGTTGTTGAAGAACGGTTTCTTTATTTATACCCATAAGTGCTGATGCTAAACCAACATCATAAAAAAATAATTTTGGTGATTTGACAACGCGTTTTCCCAAATTGTTGTGATATGAAGGAAGCTGAAACAACACAAAACTTGTTTCTAATAATGCTAACCAACTTTTTGCCGTAATAGGAGTAATACCAGATTGCGCTGCTAATTCAGTAATATTAATTGTAGATCCAATGCGAAGCGCACATAACTGCATGAATTTTTTGAAAATGACAATATTATCTAGATTACGAATAGTGCGAATATCGCGTTCAACATACGTAGCTATATAATTCTCATAATAAGTTTGGGCATCAAGGCCTGCTTGATATACACGAGGATAAAATCCTTTAAATAGCTGATCTTCTACCGTATCTAATAGCAAATCCGCATTTTGCAATTCTCGTATCGATAAAGGAAGGAGAATATAAAAATAGACCCTACCTGCTAATGATTCACTAATTTTCTCATGCAATAAAAAATTTTGCGACCCAGATAAAACATAATAACCTCGCCGCGGATCTTTATCGGCTTCTACTTTTATCTGAGAAAATAACTTTGGGGCATATTGAGCTTCATCTATTATCAAGCCGTGCTCATTTTTGTAGCTGGCAAGAAAACCTTTAGGATCTGAATTAGCGAACTCAAAATGATCAGCATCCTGCATGTCAAGATAGACGTGGTTTTTAAAAATTTCTCGAGCTAACGTACTTTTTCCAGATTGCCGTGGGCCAATGATTGCAATGACCGGCATTTGCTTTGCCCCTGCCTTAATTTGACCTTCTAAATCCCGTTTTATAAACATACTTACCCCTTCCTAACTATATGAATTTCATATTATTGATTATATGATTTTCATATAGTTTAGTATAGAATTTGCATAAAAATTCCCTGAAAAGTTTTTTTTAGGAAAAACTCTTTGAGTCCTTTTACATAACTCTTGAGATAATCTTTATCGGGGAAGCAGCTCAGCTTCAACAAAATCTTGCATTTTATATCCTTTTTTTGATAATTTTATATTAGAAATATTATAAACTTAAAAAAAGGAGATACTATATGAATAGCAAGATGCTGATTGCCTTATTATTGGGCGGAATGAATTTGAGTTGTATCACCAACGGGATGTTTAAATTAGAGAAACAATCAATTCCATCTGACCCTAGTTATAAACAATATTCCTATGATAAATCAGGTTGGGGACTATTTCATATAAGTTATTCTCCTCAGGATAAATATATTGGAATTGGATTTGATCTCGGTCCAACTGATAAATATAAAGAGAGGTATATAAACTTGGTCTATAACTTAAAAACTAACGGAAAAACGTATACAGGAGATGCACAATTTTGGAAACAATCACCAAAAGGGTACGGAGAATATTTCCTCGTTGATGACTCCACAAAATCATTATTACTTGAAGTTGCTAATGAATTCATGCAATCTGACAATTTCAAAAAATAGTAATATTTTGTTCCTATCCAACTTAAAATAATCAGTAACTCAATTGATTTAAAAAGTGCTCCATTATGTAACGAGGGGCACTTTTTGTCCTTCAACAATGATTTAAAAACTCTCGCAACCCTTTTACATAGCCTTTTACATACTCTTTATTGCGAATCAAAACTGCTTCTACAAAAAGACCTGTCATACTCCAGGCATAACCAACAACGCGAAGTTTATTGGTTGGATAAAAATTCTTAAAAAACAAATAACTATAATTTTTGACAACCATAGCACGATTATCAATCACCTTATCGCGTGCCAAAGGACTATTAAAATGTTGCAACCGCGCCTTAGGATTGTAAAACAATGGATATTCGCGCGAGACGCGGTACGACATATCACAATCTTCCATGAAGGCATAGCGCACTAATTTTTCATCAAAGCGGTGTTTGCGCAACACGTGTGTGCGAAACGCCATATTACAACCGCCAAGCACTTCTACTTCTTGAAATTGCTCCTTGCCATATGCATGCGTTGGCATTCCGGACCACGTAAAGTTTCCTGAAGCATAATCACGTTGCAAAGCAAAGCTCGTGCGCACGGCACGTTGCCAACCACCAATTTTTGGTGGAATGTTGGTCACCGCACCCATGCCCCCTGCATAGTTGGGGCAAGAGCCAAAAACTGCAAGCATTTCTTGCACGTACGTTGCCTCAAGAAACACATCATCATCTATAAAAAAGATAATCTCCTGCTTTGCTAACCCGATGCCGATATTGCGTTGATAGGTAAGTCCTGGTGCAGAATGGATATAGTGCAGGCTGATAGATCCAAAATGTGCAGGAACAAAAAAATGTGTAAATTCTGGGTCGCGATACAAGGGAGAATCGCTACTATCAACAATAATAAGTTCTTGTGGCTGCTGTGTTTGTTTGATAATTGATTGCAAGCAGTGTAACAGATCCTGTTTTCTGTTACGTGTACAAATTACGATGCTACTGGTTACCATTATTTTCACCAACCACTTCTGTCGGCTGTCGTGGAGTTGTCACGCTAACCAAACTAGGCTCTTGTTGACTTTTACTTGAATATGCATTGTCCAAGCAATAGCTCCAACAATTCCTTTGATTATCAGGGTATTCAGGATCCAGAGTCATGCCACTGTCTTCAGATTTTTCTTTGTTGGTCGTTGCCCTTCCGCCCGCTGCCTCTAGTAGATAATTAGGTATAATTCCACGATTGCTAGGTAGTGCAGTAGTGTCAACGGTTTCTGTCGGTCGAGGGGTTGTTGCGTTAGCTAAAGTTTGCTGTGATGCTGAAGGTGTTAACATATCAATAAACTTTTGACCTTGCCGGCCTTGAACACTGTCATTGTTATGAGCATCAACAACTTTAGGCTCAGATTTTTTTTTCTTATCCAAAGAGGTCAAATATGTAAGTAGGTCCATGGGAATACGTTCCCCAGAACTTTTTTTACGTACCCTATGGGTAATTGGGGGTCTTGAAGGTTGAGTTCTTGGTGGTGTTGTATTCGTGCGCGTTGCGGTATTACTCGAAAAGCATTGTCCAGAAAATATGGACGTGCAAAACATACAGGCAAGAAATCCGATCATGTACTTATTAATTATTCGCATTCTACTCCTTTCTTAAACATCCTCGCACTTTGCTCATAAAATCCTGCATATTTCCTGTTGAAAATAACACGGTGCCCTGTGGGCGCAAGCACACATCACTGGCAATAGTGGGCGTGCCAAAATACAAGGCCTCTTGTACACTCACGCTAGCGCCATCACTCAAGGTGGGACGCACAAAGAGGTCAACTTTTTTGAGCAATGGCCACAACTCTTTTTGCTGCGTAAGAATATATAACCGTTCTGTTACTTGCAACTTGTGTGCGAGAAAACAAATTTGTCTAAAATAATCCTCATCACCTATTTGAGCAAGTGCCAGAATAAAACCGCTGCGTGGGTGACTGGCAGAAAGTGCTGCTAGCATGTACAAGCAGACATCCACACCATATAAGTCTTTACCATTAAGCAATGAAAGTTGATACGCATTTGCCAAAATAAGTGGCTCATGGTTAAACATAAAAGCATGCAATGAAGAAGGATAGGTTTTTAAGATCTGTGGTTCAGTGGCACTATTGGGCGGTAAAAATGCCGCTTCCATGGTGGTTGAAAGCGGCATATGAAGTTGCTTATCTTTATAACTTTGCTGCGTCACAGACCCAATAAGTACTAAGATATCAACCTGGTGCATAAAGGTGTTATAACGCTTAATAAAACGACTCGAACGTGTATACAGATACCTACAATCATGATCAACAAGAATAAGCTCGTACTTAAAAATACGTTTTAACAACGCGAGCATGCGCATTTCGGGCAATGTATTGCTCACATATGAAGTATGATAATACACCTGATCAGGACGCCGGTAAACTAACCACCCAGCAAGATGGATAAGATACACTAGTAAATAGCGGTAGCGATATTCGACAACGGTAGAAAAGTGATAAACTTTGTTATTTTGTTGTTGAAATTTATGCATCACGCGTTGAATGTGGACAGAAATCCCGCCGAGTGGTGGCGGGCATGGACCAAGAATTGCAATGCGCTTATGATGTACCCCATCAGAATAGCGATGAGAAAATTGGCTACCATCGGGGCCAAATTGGTATTGAGCTTGAGAGTGCACAGGTGAATTTTCCCTATGTATCATAGCTCCTCCTTCTGCTATTCAGATAAACTCGCTACTAATGTTTGCACATGATGATGCCAGGTATAGTGCGCTACTATTTTTTCTCGTGCTTGAGCACCAAGAGCGGTGCGCTGCTCATGCGAAAGTTTCATGACAAAATTGAGCGCTTCCACAAATCCCTCAACATCGTCCGGCTTTACCACTATACCAACGTGACTGCCAAGCTGTACAGAGTGTTTTTGCAAATCTTCAATTTTGATGGCAGGCGAAAGAACTTCCGCCAGTTGTTCGATATCTGATGCAATCACCGGCTTTCCTAAGCTCATATATTCAAATAATTTTGTTGGTGAACCAAAAAATCGAGTTCCATCAGGATTAACTTGAGTCGGTGATAAAAAAGCATCGCAGGCTGCAAGATAATTACGTGCTTGCGCTTGCGGCACCGTACCTAAAAAATGAACGCGTTCTTTGCATAGTGGCTCGCAACGCAATTCTTGTTGCAGAGAGCTGCGCAGTGGACCATCGCCGATGAGTAAGAAATGAGCCTGCGGCCAGCGGCGAATAATGGTGGGAATTATGGCAGCAAGTATATTAATGCCATGCCAGTACGAAAACGTGCCGATAAAGCCAAATACTACCGCATCCTGCAGCCCCATAGAAGTGCGAATGTGATGGCGCTCTTGTTCTAATTTTTGTGGATCAAACTGAGTTGCATCAACGCCATTGGGATGTACAACAATTTTTGAGGCATTAACACCTTGAGCAACTAATTCATCTTTTAGTGCCTGCGAAACAACCAGAATCGTATGCGCATAGGTGAGATTGTAATTTTCAAACCATTGCACAAAAAATCGTAAACGAACAAGCCGCTCTTTGCACCAATGTTCATCTATCCAGACTTCTGACCCGTTATATTCAAGCACCAGAGGAATGTTATAGCGTCGGCTAAGCCAAACGCCAACCACATTTAATAAGCTATAGCGTTGATAGATGAATGCATGGCTGCGCTGGGCAACTATTGATTTTGTCTTGAGAAAAAAAATAACATTAGAAAGCAGGCAAGCGAATTTGAATCCAACTTTATAGAGCCATCGCGGAATAACAAGTGGCACCACATGTTGTGCTGGAAGTTGCGCAAGCAGATCATGCATTGCTGATGATGCAAGGTCAACTTGGTACCCAATCTGCGCAAACCCTTGAATTACTCCAATGGTATGTGCAACTGACCCGCCAGCTTTTAACTGCTCGGTGCCAAGATCAGTACGAAGATAGAAAACGGTTCGACTAAGCTCACCGCAGGTTTTTTTTATATTCATTTAATCCCATGAACTAATAAATTCTGCAATGCCCACAAGTGATAGGAATAATCCGGCGAACCAGGTTTCTGATTTTTGTTGAACATAGTTTCAATAACCTTGATATCAAAATAATCTTTCATAGCATTGCGTGGATCATGCAACAAATCGTTAAAATATGGTTTAAAATAATGGCCTTCTTTGAACCAGCGCGTAGTTGGTGCAGCAAAGCCCATTTTTTTACGATAAATTACATCATGAGGCAAAATTCCCTCGCATGCTTTTTTAAGAATATATTTGGTAATACCGTTTTTAAATTTAAGTTCTTGGGGAATTTGTAAGGCAAATTCAACGAGCTTGTGATCCAAAAAAGGCACCCGCCCTTCTACCGAGGTTGCCATGGCCATTTTGTCAACGCGCATAAGCAACAATTCTGGTAAGCGATGCTTAAGCTCCAAATAAATCATGGTTTTTAAAAAATCAGCGTGCGGATCTTGAGCAAGTAACTTGGCCCGATGATAAGCTGCCAAGAAATGACTATCAAATCCTTGTTCAAAGCCTGGATAAATAGCTTCAACAATTGGGTCAAAAGGAGCATCCGTCATGTTCACAAATGTTTTTTTCCACTCTTCACCAAATACTACCGTGCCGCTCCAGAACAGTGCACGGTCGTGCGCCCAATTATTAAGTACTGCTAAGCGACTATATTTTTCGGGAAATATGGTAGAAGCTGCCGAATAGCATGCGCGGCGAGCAAAAGCAGGAATATAATTTTGTGTTACATGCCATGACTTTTGCATGGAAAGATATTGCCCATAAAAACTGTAGCCACAGAATAGTTCATCAGACCCTTCACCAACTTGCACCACGGTAACGCCAGAATCCTTGAGTAGTTTGGCAACATAATAGAGCGGAACACATACACAATCACCAATCGGTTCGTCCTGGAAATAGACCATGCGCTCAAAAAAATCGAACGCCTCTTTTTCTGAGATAATTATTTCATGATGGTTGGTATTAAAATGGCGCGCTACTTTGCGTGCCCAATCAATTTCGTTATATTCCGGCCCATCAGAAAATGCGACGGTAAAGGTATTAATATCGGTAATAACTTCTGCCATCAACGCAACATTCAAACTAGAATCGATACCACCTGATAAAAAAACACCAAACGGAACATCAGACATCATCTGCTGTTGTATGGCGTTGCGCAAAAGGGTACGAATTTGGCGTATACAAAACTGTTCATCGGAAAGTAATGTTTTGTCATATTCGATGGCCGGTTTTACAGGAGAATACCATTCATGGAACGTAATGTTTTTGTGCGCATCAACCTTGCAATAAAAACTTGCGGGCAATTTGTAGATGCCTTCATACAACGTCATAGGTGCCGGCGTGGCCAAATACGTTAAATAATGATATAGCGCATCCTGCTTAATCTGCCTTTGGATCCAGGGCAATTGCCACAACGCTTTAATTTCTGAAGCAAAGCTCAGCACGCCGCCTTGTAGAGAAAAATATAAGGGCTTTATGCCAATGCGGTCACGAATGAGAAAAAGTTCTTGCGTTCTAAAATCAAAAATGATGATGGCAAACATCCCATCAAAGCGATCAAGAGCTTTAATGCCCCATTCTTTATAGGCATGTAAAATAGTTTCCGTGTCAGAATTTGAGCGATAGGTATAGCCAAGATCTTGCAGTTGTTGTTTCAGCTGTGGATGATTATAAATTTCTCCATTGCAGCAAACAAGAACAGTATGTTCTTCATCAATCATGGGCTGAAACCCAGCTTGGGATAAATCCATGATGCTCAGTCGACGATGCGTAAGGCCAAGTTGGTGCTCTTGAGAAGTCCAGATGCGATAGCCATCGGGGCCGCGGTGCGCAAGACTTGCTTGCATAGCCTCAAGCAGTGCACTATCTACAACAAAAGATGATCGTGAGATATTAAAGAAACCAGCAATACCACACATACTACGTCCTTATGTTATCAATTCTCCACACGCATATTCGTTTACCGTGTCGTTTCATTTCTGGCTCAGCTGAAAGTTCTTCGAATGATATAATTGGTTCAGGAAAATTAAAAGGTTCTTTTTGCAAGTTTATCGGACGATAATCGCCAGTCCGAATATCACAATCATTTGCAATTATACGAGTAAAGTTTGAAGTAAACAAATAGGTGATGCCGCTTTGTTTAAAATTGCGGATCGTTTGCATAATTTCATTATATGATAAATGAATTAAACAATCTCGACATAGTACGGCTTCAACTTTTGGTAGATGATCACGCGTGATATCTAAGCACAAAAAGCAGCGTTGCTCATTGCCATAACGCGCCTGATTGCGATCGATAAGATCGGCAACAATATCAACACCAATATAGAGATCAAGATCGAGGTTAAGCTCTTTCATCCAATTAAAATCTCCGCAACCTGCATCAAGAATTGTATGAATATTAAGCAATGTAGTCATAGCAGGCAACATCGTGCGCAAACTTTTGGTAGCTTCAAGGGTTGAGCCTGGCCCAGAACAAGATTCTGTTTCTTTCCAGTGATTGGACTGATAGATATAGTTGAAAACCTGTGATCGCCAGAAGTCTGAATTCTCTGCTGCTTCATGGGCAATGAGTGCTCGATGACTCAGACAGATGAGTATTAACAATTTCTTCACACATTACTCCTTGGAGCTTCTTTTCTAGTATTCGTGCAGCTTAGCAATCACAAACAACTACGTAAAGAATGGACGGTAATCAATTTTTTTATACCAAGGCTTGCAATTTACATAGCATTCCATGTTTCATGAGTTGCGTTGAGTAGTTTTTTTACCATTCATACTCAAGGAGAAGCTCATGAAATATGGAGTGAACTTCAGATCGAGATATGTATTAATTGCACTATTTTTGCTACCTGCATTGCAAGCCATGGATCATGTCAAAACTATATTCGAGGTATTTGATGAGGAGCCGCCAAAAAATCTTGATTGGGAAACTTTAACATCAAACAATGCAACATCAAGAAGCCGTTCAAATTCGGAAACATTACCCACACAACGTAACGGAACCATTCCACAACACTGGCGCCAACTTAATCAGCAATATACAGATAATTTATTAAGAAAATTAACCGCCGAGGAACTTAGAAATCGCGAACTACAACGTCAATTGGATGAGCTAAAACAACAATTAGATGCTACAACTAACCATCTCGCCACGGCACAGAAAAAAATTAGCGAGCTCACTAATCCTGAAGATTTAGAATCACAAAAAAAGACACAAGCAGGAAAGACAAGAAGGCATACTTACGGTCTTGTCAAGAACCGGAGCGGTGAGTAAACAAGGCGCAGATAAACCAGCGTAGCAAGCATGCGCGGTCCTGAACTCATAAAGCGCAATTTGCTGCCCGTCTGATCATACCACACGGTGGGAATTTCTTTGGTGCCAAATCCATACTTTTTACACAGATACAAAAGTTCAACATCAAAAGCCCATTGTTTAAGCCGCATCGAAGAAACTACTTTTTCGATAACTTCTCGCTTAAACACCTTTGCACCACATTGGTAATCATGGTAGTTAATTCTGAACAATAATCGCACCAATGATTCATAGAACAGTTTGCTGCCCCACCGCTTGATGCGCGGTCGCGGCGGAAAGAGTTTTGCTGCGGGCGCATACCTGCTTGCAATAGCTCCATGATGCGTTGACAAATGCGGAATCAATTCATAAAAATATTCTGGCCGTGTTGCCATGTCAGCATCCACAAATCCGATCATGGTATTATGCCGCGTGAGCGCATCAGCAAAACCAGCAATCACCGCAAGGCCTTTGCCAGCTTCAGGGCTAACAATGCTGCGAATTTCTGAACCCCACAGTCTTTGGGCGTCGTCCACAACACGTTGCGTGTTATCGGTGCAGCCGTTGAGCACTACCAGAATTTCAAAATCAAGCTGTTCTTCTTGTTTTTTTTGCATAAAAAATTGAGCATACGCATCGAGCGTTTTACCAATGCGTTGCTCTTCGTTATGGGCAGGAATAATAATGCTAATTTTTTTCATCATCTTGTTCACTTGATGGCAGCAAGTTATAGATACCCGTGCTGGCAGTACCTAAAATTCCTGTCCATTTTACATACCAAGGAATTCTAGCGACTATTGTGCGAAGTGGATTTTCTTCATCGAGCCTAGATGATTGCGTATCCACAAGCAACAAAACTCCTGAAACGGTAAGCCAACTAAGACCTCGTGGAACTGAAGAGGAATTTAATTTTTTTGGTTGCCGATGGGGTGAGAGTTTTTTTGTCACGCTTTCTACAGGTTCCCTTATAGCCGAACTCATTTGTGCACGTTGGTCTTTCTTTTTTTGTGTTAAATCTTTTAAGGCTATAACTGAAGTTTGGTAGATCAAAGATTTCTGCCCGACTTTATCACCCCAAGCTTCTCTATCTTTTAGAATAATTGGATTTAGAAATTGTTCGACGCTGGAACACACGGTTTTAACATCTTCATCGGTATAATCTTGAGGCACAACTACTTTGAATGGCGTTTTGCTGCTAGCCTCCACCATAGAAGTGTTTATTAATGGAATGAATTCTGATTTTTGATAAGGATCTTGATCATCATCCCCTTCATATTCAGTCCACAACGTTATAAAATTTTCAGAATCATTAATTTCTTTTTTTTCGAACAATGTTTCAATATGGGTATTTTCTTGTGCAAGTAAGTTTTGAACTGCAGTACCAACGTCTTTTAATTTAGAAGAAAGATGCTGCACCCTGCCATTTTGTTGTGCATCAAAATCTTTGAGCAGCGGTTTTGATGTAATAAAAATTCTATCGGTCGGCTCTAACCCCACATTGATTAATTTTGAAAGTCTTTGCTGCTTTGTCTCACCGTAGATCTCTAGTCTTTTAAAATTCCCCGATTGTCTGTGCATACTTTGAGACATCATTCCAATGCTCAGACCACAGGTCAAAATAAGCACAGCGAAAATTTTAGACATCTGCATGTTGCACCTCATCGCATTTTGAATTTTTTAAGCCCAATCAAACTCATGCATGCCAACAAAACTCCTCCCTGAAATCTGCTAATTTGCGAGGTTCCATATGCTCTGCTTTTGTAATGCACGGGCATATCAACAATTTTGAGGTTAAGTTTAGCAGCACCAAAAAGTAAATCAAAGTCGCCGTACGGATCAAAATCACCAAAATAGTGACGATTGGCAACAATCGCCTCGTAATCCTTTTTAAACAGCACCTTGGTGCCGCAAAGCGTATCTTTGATTTTTTGATTCAACAACCAGGTGAAAATGAGTGAAAATCCATAATTGGCAAGCAGATTCAAAAACCGCATCGCTTGATTTTCCATGCCATACACAAGGCGTGAGCCGTTGATGAAATCTCCTTTGCCACGCATGAGAGCATCAAAAAATTTCGGCATTTCTTCTGGCGGTGTCGTAATGTCACCATCCAAAATCATAAGAACATCGCCGCGTGCATGTGCAAAACCTTTGCGGACCGCGTCGCCCTTTCCTTTGCCATCTTGCACAATATACTTGATATCTTTTTCTGGATATGTGGCAATTACCCGCTTGATTTCATCCAAAGTACCATCTTTGGAATGGCCTTCTGCAAAAATAAATTCGGTGTGTTTACCCATGATAGGTGTTTGCGTGATTGCAGCTTCCACATTGCCCCGCTCATTGCGGCAGGTAATTATTACCGACACCACATAATCACGCGGATTACGTGCAACAGGAAGTGGACGTGCAACCACCCACTCATGCAAACAGAGACGATTGATGCCGGGAATAAGTGCCAGAATACTATTGAAGAACCAAGAAATTAACGGAATATTAATAGGTATCAACGTATGCCATCCCGTAATCACGGGTTCAAAATCAGCAAGATGCAAAAAATTAATCAGATCTTTGTGGGCAATCCAATTTTTGAAGGTGGTGGGTCGCCGCAAGCCTAATTTTTGAGTAAGTCGTAGCAGCGGCTCCCAAAAATAGGAATACGAATCGATCACGAGCCGAGTGCCGGGGTGACAAAATGGTTGAAGGGACACAAAAAGATCTTGGATGTCATACGTTTCTAGAGTGATAGAAGAAAGAATGATGTAATCAAATTGTTGTGCAGAAATTTGTGCAAGATCAGTAACAAAAGTCAAATGTGGATACGTCGCCTGAGCTTCGTGCGTGTACTGCTCATCAGCATCCACACCCACACCCCATGAAGGACGCACCGCATCGAGCACATAGCCATTTTTACCATTGATTTGCAGTACTCGCCTGCCTTGTGGAATCACAAAGGTATAAAATTTGAGCAGCTGCTTATGGTAATAGCT
The DNA here is from genome assembly GCA_013287855.1 of Candidatus Babelota bacterium. Lineage (GTDB taxonomy): Bacteria > Babelota > Babeliae > Babelales > Vermiphilaceae > JABDCY01. The sequence continues at coordinate 49,910 of JABDCY010000001.1, forward strand.
ATTTTTTTTGAGCCAATATGAAAATGGCTGATGCCAGGTACTGCGATTATTATTTTTTACAGATTGGTCACCCAGAAGCGCTGTTTTTTGGTGATTTGACTGTTTTTGCATCATTATTACCTTGGTTCGGTTGATTTTTTGATCTTTCAGTATTGAAATCAATATTAAAATAAATTTCTTCCAAACATTCTCAAAGGAGCTTGATAAACCACTCGTTTGTCATCCTGAACTTGTTTCAGGATCCATCTCTCATAATCATCCTGATTTTAACAAATCAGAAAAATATCTAATGCATATACATTTTTAATAAAATTAATTTTACAATGCACACTCACTGGTAATTTGAAGCGTGGATCCTGAAACAAGTTCAGGATGACAAATCTGGGGCATTCGAAACTTAATGTCAAAATATGGAAATTTTAGCAAGATTTCACTATCAGATTGTCACAATTAAATCAATAGAAAATTCTGGGTAGATTTTTTTTACCATCGACATCATTTTTAAACTTGGATTACATTTTTTGGTCTCAAGTCGCTGATAGCTATACAGGGTGTCAAATCCCATTTTCATCGCCGCTTCTTTTTGGGTATAGCCATGCTTGATTCGCCAATACCTAACCAAAAATGAAAAAGCTATATTAGGATCCAATGAAACGTCGACGATTTTTTTTGCACTTCTTTTTACTGTTTTTTGAGGAAGCTTTGCCAAGTCCTTGGAGTTTGCATGTTCTTCGATAAAAAGATTCAAAGCTTCTTTCATGTTAGTTTCTAGTTCTTGCAACGTATCAGCTTGAGTAACGCAACCAGGTAATTCAACGCATTGCGCCCAAAATCCGCCATCTTCTTTATGTATTTGGAAATGATATTTCATAAACTCTTCCACTTACCGGCATCTAATATCTCCTCATCTACAAAACATGATACCAAGTATAATTGGTAGGTCAAATACCTTGCCGAACTGCGTAGACGGTAGTAGGTTAAAAAACATCTACCGACTATGATATACCATTATTATGCGAGGATTTCAGTATGCAAAAAAAAGAAACCTTGGCAATAATGATTCTACTTATTTCTGATAGTCACCAGGTGATGACTATGGATCAAGCAACAAAAACAACAGAAGAACTTCAAAAAGAAAACCTGACGTTACGAGCTACTCTCGAAGAATTACAACGAGGCACACAACAAATATTAGAAACTACTAGAGCTGTGCAAAAAGAACTTTCTGCTTTGCCGCGCACAATTTCCCTCAAGACAGACATGAGTAAACTCGAAGGTCGATTAGAAAAAGCAGAACATGATATTTTGGCGATTCCCACATTACAGGGTCAGCAAGAAACAACCAAGAAAGAAATACAGCAGTTACAAGGTGCTACAAAAAACGTTGGTGCCACCGAACAAAAAGTTGTGAATTTGGAAATTCAGTTCCGTGATCTTCCTCAATTGCGCGACCATTGTACGCGGCATCAAAAATTAGAAGACGACATTCTTGACTGGCAAGCCCATCAACGCTTTCTGGGTGCCATCAATGCAAAAAATCCCCAAAACGAATTAGAAATCTATACATTGAAACTCGGTAAAATCTATACTCAGTTGCGACTGCAGGAATTGGGCGATAAAATTGCCGAAACGCAAGGTAAAGAGAAAGAGCTTCCTCAGCAAAAGTCGGTAATTGGATTTTTGAAAGATTTCATGTTCGGTACAGAAAAAAAATTGGATGAGATATGAAGAAGTTACTGTTGTTTACTCTATTTTTTATGCACAGCAATTTTTGCATGCAAACTAAGAAACAAATAAAACTTGTTTTTACGCAAGAAGATTTTGCGGCATTATCGCACATGCCACAAGCAGAACTTCTATCAGCGTGTAAAGATCTCATGCAAAATTATAATATCTTATACGGTGAAGCAACTACATTGGTCGATTTAGCTGAACGCTCTAAGAAACTCCTGCAACAAACGATCGCAGAAAATGCTCGGCTGAAAACGTTGGTAAGCCTGAGCGCTGACAAAGAAAATCAACATTAACCAACCGCAGGTTTGGCATTCGTCATCTTTTCACCCAAAAATCGCACATAATATTCGGTTGGGTTCAAGTTTGAGGCAACCCTGGTTTGCGCACATACTTTATCAAGCGCGAGAATCTTTTTAGGGAACGGTGACTTTTGCCAGTTTTCAAAATGACAGTACGCGGGCGACAACGCTTTGGTTGGTGGATTGTTGATAAAATAGCGGTTCAAATGACTTTCATCATTAAACACCGCAACAAATCCCCGGGCCACATCGGTATCCACATTGTTCATAGTCGTGCGCACAAGACGCAAAAATTCTTCACGCGTGCCGCCGTAAAATCCACCCGCAAAATAAAATCTACCCTCATTGCGATGAATGCATGCAGTGGAAATTGGATTGGTTTCATAGATACCACGCTCAAACAAAAATTGCGGATGGCGCACGCCGACCCGATCGCTCAAAATTTCATCACCAATCGGCGCATTAAAGAGCATGTCAGCATCAATGGCAAACAGATAATCCATGTTCGCTAATTTTTCTTGATTATTATAATACGCATGGAAGCGCATCATGGTCGCCCATGGCCAGCCCATTTGCACCTGTGGGACTTTTACTACTCGCGGATGTTCTGGAGGAGTTCCGTCAGTGAAAATAAAATAAGTCACATTGTGATGGGTACAAAAATAACGATCGGCACTTTCGATGAGCGGAGCAACAAAGTTGATATATTTGCCGGTTGCGGTAATCAAAAGACCAATATTTTGTTTTTTTGTGGTGTCTGCACAAAATTTCTCTGGATCTTCTGGCTTGTGTCGAGCGGCAAAGAGAAAAACGCCTACAAGTAATGTGATTGTTGTCATAATAATTTTGTTCATAACTTGAGTCCTTTATTTGATTCAGCTTTGTTTTTTGTCCCCTTCGTGGTGAGCATAGTCGAACCATAACACCGAATTTTAGTTATGAAAATTTGAAATCAGTATTTTTAAGATGAGTTGTATCTTGAAATAGCACTTAATTTTTTCAGCAAATTGCTGCTTACATGAGTTCGTAATGGTTCGACTATGCTCACCACGAACGGATAGTTAATTTTTTTCTATTTTATCTCCATTACAACTATCTACTAAAAGTCTAGATGACTAGTACTTATACTCCAAATAGCAGGAGCTGACAAGGGAGATCGATGTTAATCTTGCACACTGACCCAGCAAAGGAGGTAAACTAAACATAGGGACCTAAGAGGGAGGGAAAACAATGAGGCTAAATTTTACATTATTTGTAAGCATCATGGTATGGGCATCATGTAACTGTATGGATGAAAAATATCTACTCAGCGGCAACGCCAAACAATTTTTGGCAGAGAACGCTGCTAAGATGCAGCATGTTGAACCTAAAACACTCAGGGCAGCTATTGTTGATGTCGAAGCACTAAAAGTACATTTTGACGGTCTGACTGAAGATCAAGAATTGAAGATTCTTGTGCGAAAAATTTACCAACGACAACCAGATGAAAATGATTCAATTTTTTAGCCGATTTTATTTACGTACCATGATAATTTGGTAGCCAGTTACATACACACGCCATCCTTTTTGTCGTAAATAATAAATCACTAATTCTCCTTTACCACCGTGCACCAAACCACAATCATCAATCATTACCACAGCATTGGGTGATAACTTATCATAGGCAGCTTCAATTTCGTATAAATGATGTAATTGCGATGGCAAGGGATTATTTCCATCAAAATCAAAACTATCTAAGTACAGAAAATCGATAGGTTTATCAAAATTTTTTAAAAAATGTACTGAATCATTTACTATAAGATGCACATTGTTTTCACTTCCTGGGAATAACATGGTGCGTGCATTTTCTACGGCTACAGGATTAATGTCAACAGAGTATAAGTCAGCTTGATGTAAAGCACTCCAGTAGCCAAAAAGAACGGTAAAACCACCATTACTGTCAAACACCCCTTCTTTATCTCTGGTCGTTCCTGTTTCTACAATTGTTTTTACATGACGCTCGGTCATCAAGTGTGCCGCAACCTCAAAGGTTACGCGCCGGTCATTATGAACTTTGCTTCGTATAAAGGCGAGGGCAGAATCTAGTGAGCTGTACGCATCTTGAACGCATACTAATACATAAAAACTCGCTGCCATTATCTTAAATTTAACATTCATCACTATATTCCTCATTAGAAAAACTATCAAAAACACAGTTAAAACCATTAAGTTTGCCAGAAACACTATTCATACATTAATTGGATGTCAATTGGTTTTTTTGTATCACACATGCACAATTTTTACTTGGCGCTCTAATCTGCTATCCTAAAAAAGGTCGTTGATTAGCAATTTTCAGGATCATTAATGCAAATTCTTAAAGCTCACGAAATTTTATTGTTCATCAAACCATACTTGCCCGATTATCCCGTTATCGTAGAAGCGGGAGCCTTTAATGGCCGTGACACGCGGCGCCTAGCCACCTTTTGGCCACAAGGCACCGTGCATGCATTTGAACCGGTGCCTGAAATTTTTGCACAACTGAAATCGAATTCTGCACATTTATCTAACGTGCATTGTTATCAACTAGCACTCAGCAATTCCACTGGCACTGCCACATTTAATGTCTCTGAAAATCCCCACAAGCCTGGTGCGCCCTATCCTGCAGGCTCTCTGCTCACGCCAAAAGAACGGTTACAATTTTCATCGGCGCAGTACCCAAAAAAAATTCAAGTTCCAACAACAACACTTGATGACTGGGCACAAAAATACAAGATTAGTCATGTGGATTTTTTATGGTTAGATTTGCAAGGCCATGAACTTGCCGTTATGCAAGCAGCACCACAAATCTTACAACAGGTGAAAATTATTTTTACCGAAGTAGAATTTGTGCAAGCCTATGAAGGTTGTCCGCTCTATCATGAAGTACAACAGTGGCTTGAAGCACACGGTTTTGTGGCCATCGCAAAGGATTTTGAAACGACCAGCGGATGGTTTTTTGGCAATATGGTGTTCAAGCAAACAAAGAATTGATTTTATAGTGATATATTGTAATTTAGAATGCAGAAATTTTAATTAGAAAAAAGGAGCATGTTTATGAAAAGATCAAGACTCATCTTGTCGTATATTGTTATTTTCTTATTCGCCCACGTTAGCCATTGCATGTCTCATGACCCAAGTTTACGCATTGACCGCGTTGTCCTTTGGGGCTGCAAACATTTTTCTGATACTTTTGCCTACGTCAATTTTGCCTTCGCTAAAGCGTTCAAGCATCTTGGCTATGAAGTCTTGTGGCTCGACAATAATGACCGTATAGATCATATTAATCTCGCACATTCTCTCATTTTAGGAGTCGGCCATGTCGATCAAAATATACCTTTGCGTGACGATTGTTATTATGTGCTGCACAATTGTGATCTGACCAAATACGACTCTTTGTATAAGGCAAACAAATGTCTTGTCTTACAGGTTTACGTTAACGATATTCTCACGCGTGATGTGGAATATATTGCCGACTGCGTGTACTATCAACCTTCGTTAAAAACACTGTACCAGCCTTGGGCAACTGATCTACTGCCCCATGAAATCGATAGTATCAAACTACAGCTAACAACTAAAAAAAACAAAGAATCTGTCGTCTATTGGGTTGGCACCATATGGGATGGCTTATTTGGTAATCGAGATAAACTCAGTCGCTTTGAAAGCGCCTGCAACAAAGCAGGAGTACGCTTTGAACATCTCGCTAATATACGTTTGGAGCAAAATATCAATTTCATGCAAAAATCTTTTCTAGCACCTGCAATTCAAGGACAATGGCAATGTGAGAAAGGCTATATCCCATGCCGTATTTTTAAAAACATCAGTTATGGTGCTCTTGGCATAACTAATTCAGAAACTGTCTATAATTTATTTAAAAGAAAAATAGTTTATAATCCCGACACGTATCAACTTTTTTTTGATGCTTTTGAACGTGCAAAAACAATCACCTTGGAAGAACAATATGAACTTATGGATTTTGTAAAAGAACATCATACCTATTTAAATCGTATCGAACGAATTTTTCAGTTTCTTGCACGTTTGCAACAAACAACACATTAATTGAGGAGATATAATGAATAAAAATATTTTTTTTATCCTAGCAGTCATCAGCTATCCATATTTAGCAGCTACCGGTATTACGCTTAAAACTGGTAATCGAAACAGCTATATAGGTATGTTCAAACCCACAGATAAAAATTTACAAGGCTTAAAATTTGGCAATTGGGGAAGCCGTCCCTATGAATATGCCTGGGTCAGTTCACTTGCTTCGGTCGAAGGCAAACGAGTAATCGATTTGGGGGTAGGTATACCTTCACACTATAACTGGTATCAATATGTCGTCGAACAGTTAAAGCCTGCATTTTATGCGGGAGTAGACCTTGATGAACGCATCAAAGATCAGCTTCTTTCGGGATCAAATTTTGAACTTAAATATATGAATATGGCAAACCTAGAATATCCCGACAAATCATTTGATATCGCGTATTGCATCAGTACCTTTGAGCATATTCCGTACGCTGACTTCATGGGATCCATCAAGGAAGCACATCGTGTTTTGACTGATGATGGACTGCTCATCATAACCCTTGATGAAGAATGGGATAAAAATGAACCATCAAACTACTACAATGGATGGAATACACTTGAACTAAGTCTTATGCAGCGTGGTTTTACTCGCAAGAATCGTTCATTTGGACTTCCAGAATTTATGATGCTGATTAAAGATTACTTTGTATTATATCAAGACGACGCAATGATAGATTCAACACTAGGTATAATCTCGTCTAAGCGTGATGGATTCATTTATTATCAACGGGAAAATCGTGATAATTCAATTTTAAACAGCGGGTCAGTTATTAATAGTTGTGTAAGTTATGCTGTGCTCAAAAAAAAATAATTTAGCTGAGGTTAATTTACAAGTACTTTAGCCAACTGCTGTTTAATGCAATAATTGTATGCTAAATTAATATGGACATTGCCATCGCTTAAAGTTTTATCAAGATCTCCCGCTTGTGTAGCATAAAATTGATAAAAATCTAAAAATTTTATCCCATGCTGTGAGCAGTTGGTTTTAAGCAAACTGTTAAGCTGCTGTGTAATAAGTATGCGATCACTAATTGAACCATAGCTGGGATATTCTTTAGAAAAATCGCCGTTCATTGGTGGTACTACATTAGCAATAACGCACGTTATATAATTATAATTCTGCTTATTATTCAGTACAGTTTTAAGGTAATTATCAGCTAATGGCTGCAGAATGGAAGCTAATGGTACTTTTTGTAAATCGCGCTGTTTACCGATATGACATCTGACATCAATCTCACCGAAAACAAAAATAACCGTATCGCCGTCTTGTATTCCCAAATCTCTTAAGTTTAATGCATTAAACCCATCGCGGCCTACGCGATGCATTGTAGTTGGTCCTAGCCAATGGATATCAAATGCCATTGAATTGGCGTTTTTATAAGCATAATAATGAGAAAAACGCCAATCCAATATTCCTTCATAAGCAAAGCAATAAAAGGCGTGACTATCGCCAACAACGTGTATTCGTGATGCCGACAAAAAAGAGCTCATCGAAACTACGATGAGCAATAATTTTTTTCCCATCTGCCCCCCCGGACCAAATGAATAATTGCAAATCCCTTATGTAATAACATACAAAAAAATAAATTAATTTCGCTATAGATTTATGAAAAACATATGATAGGATTGCCAAGTTACAAAAAAGGAGAAAAGAATGATGAAGCCTAATAAAATATCCATTTTTATTTTTATATTTTTGACTTTGAATGGCTATTCTGCAGATGCACATCAACCAGAATTAACGTTATGGCAAGTAAAAGTTGGTTCAGCATTGCATAAAGACTTCTTGCAAACTCTTATAAATATTTTTGGTGTTGATGTTTTTGTTGAAAGTGGGACCTATATAGGGGATAGCACCGCCATTGCAGCCACATGCTTTAAAGAGGTCCATACCATAGAATTGGGACAGCAGTTATATCAAGCCGCAAAGGAGCGTTTCAGAAATCAAGCCAATGTTCATCTCTATCTAGGTGATTCCTCAAAAGTACTGGATAAAATTCTAAAGACCCTTAAAGGAAATATTCTTTTTTGGCTGGATGGACATTATAGCGGTGGTAATACCGCTCTTGGTGATTCCAATACACCTATACTTCAGGAGCTTGCGGCAATCAAAAATTGCGGTATTACCGATTCGATTATTCTCATCGATGATATGCGACTATTCAGAAACTTCAAAAACAATTCCGATTCTAACATAAATGGTTATCCAACAATAGAAGACCTGCAACACGCTCTCTTTACTATCAATCCTCAATACCAAATTCTCATCATGGGCGATATCGCGCTCGCGTATCCACATAAATTTTTCATCGCTCTTTCACCGGTTTTGCAGGCATGCACTCAAAGCCGTTGCTCAGATAAATTTACTTTTGATCAAATTCTTGTTGCTGATAAAACTATCGGCTCAGCTAGCGGCAGCGAACGTACTGCCATAGTAGATTTAGTACAAAGATTTCCTAATGCTAATGGATATTACCATCTTTTATATGGTCTTGTTTGTGAGCAAGAAAAATCTTATCAAGAGGCATATAATCATTACATAACTGCACTAAACAATGAGTTCAATAACTGGCGGGCATGGTTATATGCTGCACGCGTTGCTCATAAAGTGAATAATAAACAACTCATGGAATTGACATTGCAAGAAGCAATAAAACAACAAACAAATGTTACTAAAGAAAAATTATGGTTGGCTATAACGGAAGAAAAATAAGCCTTAAAAAAAGGATTGTAATGAACGTACTCCATAAATTTTATACGATGATGCTGTGCTCAATTGTTTGTTTTGCATTAATTGACGCTAAGGAAAAAGTTCTCATTTTCACACAAGTATATAATCGCCCTGATTTTATTGAACTTCATGCAAAAACATTCAAAGCCTTTATGCAAGATGAGTATGAATATGTTGTTTTTAACGATGCAAATGATCCAAATATGCAATATCAAATTGAACGAACATGTTCAAAATTAGGCATTCGATGCTTTAAAATTCCCTATAATCCAGATACTCGTCCCGGATGGCGCCATATTGCCGGAATTAAATATTCATTTGAAACCATCGGCTTTGACTTTGATGGTATCGTAATGCTCGTTGATTCCGACATGTTCTTGGTAAAACCATTTAGCGCAAATAAGTATATGGAAGGATATGATCTAATAGGCGGGGCAGATTCACGAGAGAATGACAGAATAAAAGTATCATATTTGATGCCAACTTTGGTGTTCATTAACATGAAAACAGCGCCAAATAAACGAACTCTCAATTTTTATGGTGGCCATGTTGAAGGCCTGCCTTGCGATGTTGGTGGCCACACCTATTATTATTTAAAAAATAATCCAACCTTGCGTTATCGTTTATTTACTTATCTATCCCTTCAAGGCCTCGTGGATAAAAATACTTCCTGGCTACAAGCGCTAGGTTTTGATGATCATTCTATTAATTTTATTCGCACAACTGATTATCATTATGGTTTTCAATTCCACGCCGAATCCTACTTCATGCATTACTACGCAGGCGGATCAAATTGGCCAGGATACTCGCAGGATTACTTACATATAAAAAATGTAATGTTACATAATTATATCGATACGCAAATGCGCAACTATCACGTGTCATAATTACTTATCGGCGTATTGTTTTCCAGAATAGTATTTACGATTTATTTGGATGCAGACATAAATTCATTTTTATGTCTTGACAAGGGAAGTCGCCATCGTCTATGAGTAGAGTATAGCAAAGAAAATAGGCTATGCTTTTTCATTGTTTTCTTAAGTTAATTTTATAAAAGGATTTTGGCATGAGAATTTTAACCTTTGTCGTTTTGTTAACCTGGTTCATAATGTCAAACGCCCAACTTGTTCAGCATAACATGGCCCAGGTTTTACATGTTCCAGAAGTATTGGCGGCCCACATGATTGAAAGAATCGGGTACATTGATCGGCTCAACACCAGTCATGCGCCATATTACCCTATTTTGTCGAATGCGTTTTTGAAAGAGCGTGGCTATAAAATTGGTTGTGAAATTGGTGTTTTTACGGCCGGGCATGCCGCATTTATCTTAGCAAACACCGCGGTAGAAAAATTATATTGTGTTGATTCATACATTGCACCTATGCATATTGTTACTACCATCACTGATGGATTTGACAGGCGTTACTGGCAAGCATGTTGGGACACAATGTACCATTACGCGGTAGACAAACTTTCTGCATTTGGCAAGCGGGCATACTTCATTCGAATGTCAGCAGCGCAAGCAGCTAGCATGATTGCCGATCATAGCCTTGACTTTATATTTATCGACGGCGATCATTCCTATGCTGGAGCCTTATCAGATTGCGGCAACTATTACGACAAAGTTCGCTCTGGCGGCATGATCGCCGGCGACGATTATAACATCGATGATGTTGGTCGCGCTGTACGCGATTTCTTTGGACAAAAGAAGCTCGTCATTAATGTCTATCCAGGACAGCAAAGATTTTGGTGGGTAGAAAAACCATAAGCATTTTGAAAAAAATCTTAAAGCTCAACATCTGACATAGGCTTCATTGGGAGCACCCGTTGAAACACTGCTGCCAAACACGTTAACTTCTATATCGAGATTTTCAACATACAGAACTTTAAAATTTTTATTTTTATTTTTTTTCCTAAGAACATACTTGGCAACTTCACGTTCAAGATTAATCATTTGGTCTTCCATAACCCAATAATTAATATTTTGCAGCATTTCTTGAAGATACTTGCATTTCATGGCAAATCCTAAAGTATAAGCCTGTGCTGTTGGCCAGTGAATTTTTATTATTGCATCATAATCGGAACTGTTTTCCACAAGTTTTAAAAATCTATCAGAGATAAAGCGATAACGACCTGTCATTTTTAATATCATATCCTCAGGATTAAAATTAAAGTAACCGATTGCTTCTAGCATCGTTTGCGCTTCGTTGATGCCTTTATTTCTTAAATTGGGATTATTAGTTGTAGCATAAAATACATGGTTACTGTAATCGTCAAGGAACGTGGGTCCGTGCTTTTTTAGCGCTTCCACAATATAAAAATCATGATAGCCAAAATTGTCCAAACCAGTGAAATTGGTTATGTACTGCTGTCTTCTAAATTCAAAATATGCGTCCGTCAATGCAGCTGTTAAGAGAATGTGCATTTTACCAAAACAGGGAAAAACAACTAAGATCAGTACTATTGATAATGCGCTTTGTTTTTGCATGAACGTTTTCCTCAATAATGTATGACCTCATTCGATCCTGGCGCCGTTGTACTACCATAGGTGCTACCGGTAATATCTAATTGAGGAACATACAGAACTTTAAACTTTCCTTGCCTTTCTTTTTGCAGCACATAATCACCGACTGCTTTCTCTAAGATCACCCAATGGTGTTCCATGGCGTGATAATCCAAATGCTCATACATGTCTTGTAAGTGTTTGCATTTCATGGCAAAACATACTACATAAACTTGTCCTGATGGCGCATGAATTCTCAGAATAGCGTCATAGTCAGAATTATTTTCTATCATTTTTAAAAAATAGTCAGAACCAAAGTGATATCTACCAGTACACTTTAGTATCATGTCATCTGGAGCAAAATTAAAGTGGTACGTTGCTTCAAGAATAGTTCTCGCTTCATTTATACCATTATTTTTGAGATGTGGATTGTTAACCGTTGCATAAAAAACGTGATTACAATAATTTTCTAGATAGGTTGGCCCATGTTTTTGCAATGCTTCGACAATGTAAAAATCTTTGTAACCAAAATTTGTTAAGACATTAAATGTTTCAAGGTATTGTTTTTGTCTAAATTCTGCGTACACATTATTAGTCAGTGCAGCGCTTAATAAAATTTTTAATTGTCCGCTACATGACATCACTATCGCACTGATGAGAATAAGTAACGATACTTTATTATACAATCTCATAAAATTTTTCCTGTTTTTCGACAATTTGTTTAAGAATTTTCTTCATAGGCTCTAATGGCACGGTCACATGAGAATCAGCAAACGTAAAGCGCGTAGGTACAACCCAATAATTTGCACCGGCAATACTCGACAACCACCAACACCATTCACAACCACTGTCATTAATACCCTGTGGATTCGCAAGATAAGCTAACTCTGGATGAATCTCAATAACTGATGCACCTGGATTTGCATATAGCACATTAGTCAATCCGCTTGCCATAACACCAATGATTAATCGGGCATTGTTAAAAATTTTAATCTGTTCGCTTACGCTCATGCTCGCATCAAATATCAAAATTTCGTATCCCTTATGTGCAAAACTCTCGTTTACCGTCCTCACAAGTTCAGCTAAATTTAAAATGCGACGATCCGCTTCTCTTCTTTGAATAATCACAACCAAATTATTTTTGTATTCACGCGAAGAGGGTTTTTGATAGGCAGCTTCTATAAGCTCAGATCTCAACTCTGATAAAAGTTTTTTTGGGATGGGTTCCATCAAAAATGGGGTTGCAAAATAAAGAGTTTCTGCGTGATATAAAGCATTGCTATTGGCAACAATAACTTGATCTGAAGGAATTCCTAATAGGTGTAGGTATTCATGTACATAGCCCGCCACACTATTATGTTGATTATGTATAACTAATTTAATAGTAGGATCTTGCAAAATAAATTTTCTTAATAGTAGTATACTGGGCAGCCTATCGATGACCCAGTGATAGTATAAAGTTGGTCCTTGCACCGTAGCAAGTTTATCATGATATAGCACTGCCATATGCATTACGTCTTGCTGAAGATTCCAGAATATAGGAATACCAGGAGCAACTTTGATATCAAAAAGAAACTCTTGTTGATAATCAAAAACCGTTCCTAACTGGCGTGGTGATGTAAAGGCTGAGTGCAATTTAGCGACATATGTATTTTTCAAACTTTTTATGCCATATGATTGTGGATTATTCCAATCAAATGTTGAATTTAATGTCTTTAAATGCCCACTATCCAACGCATTAGGTTGTGCGCCATATGCCACCGTATCTTCATACTCTGGAAATTTTATAAGATCGATTCCTACCGCATCACGAATGTTATAAATTTTTTTTAATGCATTAGGGTTAGGAACAGAATATAAATCGGTACCATACAACAGAACTATGAAAATAAAAAAATTATATACTGTATTATTATTGTGTTTACTGTGAAACATGTCCCATGCCCTTTAATAATTTTGCCAAAGCGTCTTTAATATGAGATATATTTGGATACAATTTCAAAAGTTTCGCAGCACTCAACTCCGCATTTGCGCGTCGAGCTTTCAACATCGCATCTTGTTCTTGAATGGTAAAATTTTCCCACGTATGATTTGGGTCAACATATTTTTTATACATGTCCAAAACTTCATTGTGCGACATAGCGCCAGGGTTCACAAAATTATAATTCCCTTTTAATTCTCGCAATGTCATGTCCACCGCAATAGGTAAAAGATCATCTAATATGCATAAAGAGTTAGGCACATTAATGAGCTTTTTATATTTAATAATTTTACCCACAAAACCTACGTCTGGATCGGTAGAAATAGGCATTTTAACGCGTAAATTAAGCACGTTTGGATATTCGAGCATTAATTTTTCCAACAAAATTTTAGTACGTGAATAAAATGAGCCGTTAAAATTAGGCTCATCTTCTTCGGTAAATCCAATGCCGCTGTACATTGGGTGCTGCGCATCATACTCATAAATGCAGCCGGTACTAATATTAGTTATGTGTATATTATGCAGGAAAGCAATATCGATAAGATTCAAGGTGCCAATCACGTTAACACGCAAAGTTTCTTGTTTGTGCGTCTCGCACCAATCAACATTCGGTTTTCCTGTAATGCCCGCGGTATTAATAATGTAATCTGGTTTAACTTGAGTAATTTCTGCACTAATAGCTTCCCGGTTTTCTAAACGTGACTGTGCACAAACAGGATTGTGGCCAAGCTCTTGTAAAATTCTTACAATTTTTTGTCCAATCCAACCACTTTTACCACCAAAGACTAAAACCGTTTTGGGCAGTGTTAATGTTGAAATACAACACAGCAAAAAAACAAGTAATTTTTTCACGCTACAACTCCAACTTATTTTTTATAATCTTCCAAAACTCCCCATTGTAGAAATAATTTTGCAACTTCATCTTTTGATACCACGGCCATATCTGAACTGTATTCAGGCAGAATGTGTACATCTACCGGCTTGCCTTCACGTATATATATCGGCGGAGTTTGATGTTTATAATAGAGATTTATCACCGATGGCCTTATAATAAATCGTCCGGCAAATTCGTAGGTTCGAGCCATTTCTGCTTGACTAATTAATGCTTCATGTAATTTTTCACCTGGTCGCAAACCGATGAGCTTAATCGTATTATTTCCGTGGAATGCTTCTTTTAATATTTCAATGAGATCCGTAACTTTATGAGCGGGCATCCTGGTGACAAATATTTCTCCACCAATGCCATAGCGCAATGCATCAAATATTAATGCAACTGCTTCATCTTTGGTTATCATAAAGCGCGTCATGCGCTCATCAGTTAAAGGGATATCATCACCATTTTTTATTTTCTCGGTAAATATTGGTATTGCCGAACCCGTGCTTTCAAGAACATTACCATAACGAGCAACCACAAATTTTGTTGTTATTTTTGATGGATCATAATTAGTAAATATTTTTTCGCTCGCAAATTTACACGCACCATAAATATTAATAGGAGAACAAGCTTTATCGGTTGAAATAAAGACCAACCTGTTGACACTATTTTCAACACAGGCATTAAAAACATTTATCGAACCAAGAATATTAGTTTTGATCGATTGTTCGACATTACTTTCTAATATATCGATGCGCTTCAAGGCTGCTACATGAAATACTACATCCGCATGCTTTGTGGCATATAACACGTCTTGGTAATCTCTAATATCACCAATAATAAATTTGATTTTGGGATTGTTACCAAATAACTTAGACATGTTGAAATGTTTAACTTCATCACGACTAAAAATAGTTATGCTTGCCGGGTTATATTGCAATAACTTCTCGGTGATAGCTCGGCCCAAAAAACCAGTACCACCTAAGACAACAATGTTTTTATTTTCGAAAAGTGCATGATTGTCTGGCGATGCGAAGACACAAGTGACTGCTAACGAAATTATACAAAATAAAAATTTGGAAAAATTTTTTTTCATGTTACTAGCCCCCCTTTAAAATAACTTTCCCCAAAGTTATTTTTGCCTCATGAAATTATTTGACGATTCAAGTATGAAATTTTATTTATTTGCGCGTCAAGGGTCTCACACAAAAACCCATTATTTTACGATAAAATTTAACATTAGAAAAATTTGTATTGAAAATATCTGATATTTTTATTTAATATAATTTTAAGTTTTTAGACTCGTCATAAAATTTCAAGGGGGGAATTATGTGGCACAAGACGTATGCGGTTTTTGTCAGCACGGGTATTTTTTTATCCTGTTTTGGTTTTGAAAAATTAACTATCTTGACACAATCACCAGTTGCTTCAGGGGGTTGGGTTGGTCATCCGGCTGTTAATAGCAGTATTTTGCGCGGACTTGCAGCTTTAGGGGTTAATCATAATTTTAATCCTCGCACTCTTGCTGAAATTGGGGATGCCGTCTTTGTACCAGCCGGCCAAGTGGCATTACAAACGGCAATTTCACTAAAACAACAAGGGAAAATACGAGTATTGTTAACTGGGCCAAATGTGGTAGCAAGAATGACGGAACTTAATAGTATTGTAGCCCATCCTGCCGTTGATCGCTTTGTTGCTAATTGCGAATGGACCAAAATTTTTTGCGAAGGTAGCGAACCTAAATTACATAATAGAGTTGTCATATGGCCTGCCGGTGTTGATTGCAAATATTGGAAACCAACCGGCAATACTAGCATGAGTAAACAAGTACTTGTGTATAAAAAAAATGTTGATGAATACTTTTGTCAGGAAGTGGAACACACTTTGAGAAGATATGGTTGGCAGCCGATGCGCATTACATATGGCGAATATGGCACAGATGGTTTTAAAAATATGCTTAATCAAGCACGGTTTGCGGTATTTTTAAGTAGATCAGAATCACAAGGCATTGCTCTAGCAGAATGTTGGTCATGTAACGTGCCAACGCTTGTTTGGGATATTCAACAGCCACTTTCATATTTAGAATATTCCATATGGCCTGTTTCCGCAGCCCCTTACCTGACAAACGCCACCGGCCAATTCTGGCAAAATGTCACGGAATTTGAAGGACTATTACAAAATATCGATACCATACTCGCGCAGACTCAGCCGCGTGATTGGGTCTTGCATAACATGAGTGATGAAGTATGTGCACAAAAGTTGATTGATATCATCCATGACTTGGAAACAAGAGGCTAGGATCGGCGCTTGTTTTCTTGAAATAAAGTACGTGCTATTGTATCAAGGTATAATCCTACCGAGCAATCGTTCCCAGCTTTTGTTCCAACGGTAGTTAACTCAAATTCCTTGGGCAATAACGTACGAACTACCGAATCTTGATAGAGTACATAGGGCTGATTTGTAACGCTCAGACACGTTCCAGGTTTAGGTTTATCTTTTAACCAATAATTAACCGTGTCTGCGGTATTTGGTCGAGCGCCATTCGTTTTCATAGGAGTATCTATCCATACCTGAGGAATTCTATCCCATGCTGTTGGCAAGTCACTTTGCTCTCTAATAAAATCTATCATCTCAGTTTGGTTTGTTGGCAAAACGCCATCAAATTCCCAGCTTTTTCTAAATGGTAAAATTCCTTTATTTTCAGTCAAAAGCACTTCTTTTGATTCATACACGGGAAGTAAAGGTATTGCAGCGCTGAGAACAACAACTTTATTAAAACGAGTTCCTTGATCCCAAAGATATTTAAGATGTGCCCATCGCAACCGAACATCGGGTGCAACATTTGATAATAATAATGCATTGTCATAGGGGACGTCTGTTATTTGAGGGCATACTTCATCAACAAAGCCTAGTTCTTTAAAAATCGGCATTAGTTGATCTCTAATTTCTTCTTCTTTGCCCTGTTGCATTTCCCAACGCTCGCCTTTGCGCAACCAGGCTTTTTGGGTAGCACCTACGATAGTTGGTAGCGTATCATCATCGTGATGCACATCGAGCACTTCTAACAAACCAAGTAGCTGCTGTGTGGGTTTTCCCTGTTCTTGAAGCAGACTATGCTTCTTTAACTCAGGCTGAGTTTCATCCCGTTGCATTGGAAACAATGTACACGAAAGTAACCCTGTAGTTACAACAACTAGTATGGTAATTTTCATATCTACTCCTGACAAAAAATAACATTTTCCAGCAAGTAAATTACAAATTAATTGCAGGGAAGCACAAGAATATTTTTATGACCTATAAGCATCATGGTTTTTATCCAGCACTACCAAACGTTGTGGATGGTCAAATGGTCTTACGAGATATTATTTGATAATCTCAAAGATAACTATTTTACATGCGTAGTCGCATATACATCGCCCCACATTCCCCATACTTCTGACCAAACGGGAAGCTTTGCAGCTTTTTCTAATTCTTCCTTGAATTGGTCTCCGGGCATCCATGTTTCAAAGAAAAACATGCCGCGTTCGCCAGGGGCAAAGTTAAAAAAGTTATATCCCAAATCTTTTAGATGATCGACGCATTTATTTGTCACATCGGTCCATTCAACCATGTGTTCAAATGCAATATAAGGAATTGGTTGGGAAAGTCCCTGCAGAACTTCAAATTCAAATCCTTCAACATCAATTTTGCAAAACTGTGGCACGCCATATCGCTGTATCAACTGATCTAAAGTGTTCATCGGGACTGTTTTTATAGTATCCCATTTGTAACCTCGAACGAAAAATCTTCCTTTTCTAGTCGCCTCAGCCTTGCAAGTTGATAACGTAGATGCATCAGATGAAACAAAAAAATTTGCAGAACCAACCTGTTTTCCCAATGCTACTGGTTCGAGAGTAACATTATTATTACCAGCAAATTTTCTACATAAAGCAGATACGCATTTTTCATCTGGTTCGATACATACAACCCGTGCACCACATTTCAAGTAATAATCTGTTTTATAGCCCGTATTAGCACCCACATCAAAAACAAGATCTCCATGTTTAATAAATGATGATAAAAAATTAACTACTTCATCAGGGATCCTGCAATTCCAATCGATACCTGAACTATGTAGATCGCTTGTGGAAACTAGGATAAAGCTTAACGCTAATATTCGTAACTGCATAATATACATGTAGTTCCTTTACTTCCTTAGAATTATTGTCGAAATGCATCATGATCTTTAACTAATATCATCAATCGTTGAGGAGAATCCCAGGGTCGTGCCAAATATTCACGAGGCAATATCAGCGTTGGTTTATGATCGATAAAATAACGATTCAAGTGACTTTCATCATGCCATACAGCGATAATGTTATTTTTAAGATCTTCGCTTATATGCGTGAGCACCTCATGCAATAATGCATAGACTTGTGCTGTTGTGCCACCGTAAAGACCACCGGCAAAATATAAAGTCCCTTCATAAGGAGCAACATAGGCGGTAGATGAGCGGCGTTCTTCGTACGTGCCGCGCTTGCCAATATATCCAGGACTTTGCGATGCAACCAAGTCTGATAAAATTTCATCGCCCACATCGTCCACAAATAATAGATCTGCGTCGCAGGCAAAAATATAATCCATGGTTTGTAAGTGCTCAAAATTGTTGTAATAGGCCAAAAATCGCATCATAGTATCATACGGCCAACCAAGTCGGTTCCATGGCAAAACTACTACGTCATTTCCATTATCTTGCAATTGACCGTCAGTAAAAACAAAGTAGGTAACGTGTTGGTTTTTGCAAAAATGTTTGCGAGCAGAGGTCAATAATGGTGGCACAAATTGAATGTATTTGCCGGTGGCGACTATGCACAGACCAACTTTGTGGGCAGCGAGGGGGTGTGTGACAAGAAAAGCCAATATTATCATTTTTTTTAGCATAATTCAGATCCCTCAATTACTGAAAACAAAAAGATGCTACTACAACTACGATGTCATCCTGAACTTGTTTCAGGATCTATTTTTTTGGATTATAGAGTTTTTTAAGTAATTTATCATAATTCTTTTCATTACAATTTTTTCACTCTCATCGCCGTCATTTCTGAATTAGATCCTGCCTGTCACCCTGAACTAGTTTCAGGGTCAGGATGACAAACACGGGACGCTGCTGTTCTTAAATCCTTATCCGCTCTTCGAGCGGCACCCAGGATGACCGGGATCATCTACATTCTTTGCACCCAATCCGGTCATGTGGTTCGACTAAGCTCACCATGCTCGGGACTGAGGTGAGGCTCCCCTGAGCCGGTCGAAGGGTGTTTTGTGAAACAAAGCGTATCGAACCATCTGCCTAATTCCTCACCGGACTTGCAGCAGCCGCATAGCGCGGCCGTGCTCGAATCGCCAAATCTAATGTCCGCTGCATGGTCTTGGAAATTTTGTGATCATTTAATGAATTAGCGCCATTATAAATGCACAGGTTATGTGGAATAAATTGGAAATGTCCTTCACGTGCCATCTCAATCATCGGGAACATAGCGGCAATGTCAGCATCCATCTTCAAAAATTCCCCTTCATACATCAAGTCTTCTCGCTTAATCTGGTTAAATAATCCTGCATAGAACGTGCGTAAGTGAGAAGGAACATGTGTAAAATCACGGAATGAATTATTGCGCACAACATGTTCTGGCATTTGGCAACAGAAACCTGGTGCCCAGCTTGGATATTCAATAAATTGTCCATAAGTAAGCCAAACATTTCCAGCAGAGTATATTTGGTTGAGATAGGCAAGAACTTGAGGACTGGCGAATGCATCATCGCCATCTAAAATAATCACCACATGATTGTCTTTGCATGCATGCATAGCACGATACTGATTTTCCATGGCACCGTAACGCGTGGTATTTTTTATCAACGTCACACGGTCTTCCATGCCTTTTTCTCTGATATATTCTTCCACAAGTTTGCCCGTGCCATCAGGTGAAAAATCATCAACATAGACAACGTGATAGTTGTCATATTGTTGAGCAAAAATCGTATCTAAGTGTCCCGGCCAGCTTTTGCTCATATCTTGTTTGTACCAATCTTTATTCTTATAACTGGCAGCGACAATCACAAAATGTTTTGAACCATCTTTGGCTTCTGGTCGCAAGCGCTTTACAAAATGGGGCACATATTCAGTATGCGCAGCTGCGTTGCGCATCTTATAAACATCATGAATATCAATCTTAAAACCTCGTTCAAATAGCTCAAGCAATTCACTTACTGACACGATGTTCATATTTCTATTGTTGTAGGTATTTTGTACACGGTTTAAGGGCAGATTTACCATTTTGGTCAGCTCATGACATAATCCACATCTGTGCATCACGTGATGTGCGTAACCAGCCCATCTGCCTTCTAAGAAATTTGGATTGGTAAACTCAAGATTGTTGAGTAAAGGAGCAATTTCGTGCTTGCGATATAACGTCATGTCGACGGTATTTGGATAATTCCAGTCATGCTGACCTTGAGCAAAATTCCACGCAAATACATCAGATGCAACAGTATGAAATGGTGGAAGAGATTGCGCCGACTGCATGGCATAACATTCAGTTAAATTCTTGCCAAGGCGGTAGAAAAAACCATAAGCGTTAGTTTTTTCAAGAAGTTCAATATCATGGGCTGTATTAATAAAGTCTTTGAGAATAATGTCATCAACAGCAAATAAAATATATTCCTCACCAGATCCAAATGCAGCAGTTAATGTCAACGTTTTAAAATCCTGTTGAGGATTTGGACCTTGTTTGATGAATTTTGCCGATGCAAAATCTTGCTTTACCGTCTCATAGGCTGTTGCAAAACGATCATTACTCGCACGATAAATCACGTGCACTTGCCCAATGCCTTCGACATACATGTTGGCTGATTCTAGGAAGGCATAGAGTTGCATAGGCCGGTCATACGAGAAGACCACAAGATCTGCTTTTTTTGCTACTAATAAAGCAGGCAGTAATAGTATGAGAAATAATGTATGCTTCAAAACTGATTTTAATTTCATTACGATCTCCTACTTTGCCGGAATTTCATGTGCCTGCAGCGGGCTGTAAGGTTTTTTGTTCAAAATAACTCGTGCAAGCCCTGCTTGTAGAGGACCATTCACACGACAATCATTAATCGGATTCACAAAATTATAGACATATAAGACGTCACTGATGAATTTGAACCTGCCCCCACACATTTCTAGCATTGGCAACATCATCGCTTTGTCCCAGGTCATCGGATAAAATTTGCCTTCGTGCAATAAATCTTCCCGATCAATTTTGTTAAACAACCATGCATAGAACGTACGCAAGTGCGAAACAGGACATCCATACTTACGGAAAGAATTCGAACGAATTACCGACTCAGGAAACGCTTCGCAAAATCCCTTAACTCCTGCAGGATATTCCACAAATTGACCATAGGTCAGCCAGACATTTTCGTGCGAATACACATTATTCAGAACTTGCAGGACATTGTTATGCGCCAAGAAATCATCGCCATCAACATTAACCATAATTTCCCAGTTATTGCAGGAGTGAATGGCATTATAGATGTTTTCCAAAGCACCAACCCGTTGTGTATTGCGAATTAATGTCACACGATCCCACAATCTATGTTCATCGATATATGCTTTCACTAATTCATAGGTCTTGTCGCTGGAACAATCATCGATGTAAATCATGCGCCAATTGGCATAGTTCTGGCTGCAGATAGAATCTAAATTCGCACGAAAGTAACGTGCGTTGTTATAGGAGGGAACGATGAATACCATGGGGAGTTCATGCGCTACTAACTGAAAAACATAGAAGAAATGCAATAAAGCAACCGCACACAACTTGTAGAAACGTGACAACATGAGCTCTCCTCTTACGCTCATCCTGAGTAATTACCTCAGGATAATGCTGCATATTTAGGTTTTTTACGAATATAATTATTCAGCTGATACATCAAGGTGAGATTTTTTTTCCAGTCATTTATCGGATTGTCGAGATTATACACATATAAAATCCGATCAATAAAACGCACATGATGACCAGCCATTTCAAGCATAGGAAACATAATGGCAAGATCCCACGTCATCGGGAAGAACGTGCCCTCCCACATCAAATCTTCTTGCTTTATGTTTTTAAAAAGCCCTGCATAAAACGTGCGCAGATGCGAACTCACCCAGGTTTCTTTGCGATATGAACTTTTCTTGACTACGTTTTCCGGAAACGGTGCACAGATGCCCAGATTTCCTGAAGGATATTCAACATATTGGCCGTAGGTCAGCCAGACATTGGGATCTTGGTAGATACTATTGAGATATTCGAGCACATGTTCATCATAAAACCAATCATCACCGTCATAGGTGAGTATGATCGCGTCGTTAGGGCAACTATGAATTGCAAAATACAGATTAGCAAGAGCGCCACGATTTTGTTCATTTTTGATGACGGTCACCTTATGATCAAAATGATGTTCGTGCACATAGTGTTCTACGGCTGGCCCAGTGCCATCGGTCGAATGATCATCTATATAAATGGCATGCCAATTGTTATGATGCTGGTCTTGTGCAAACAGCATGTCGAGATTGCGTTGATACCATTTGATATTGTTATAGGAAGGGATAATGATATAAAATTGTTTTTCTTGTGCGCAGAGAACTGTTGTTGCACATACTGCTAGCAACATCAAGTGTTGAATTTGCTTCATTACCATCTCCTGCTCCGCTCATGGTGAGCTTGTCGAACCATTGGCTGCCGAAAACATAGCGCAAATGCAGAAGATGTCAATCAACAGTTAGTGTTTTCTTACAAAAACACAGTTACCAAAAAACCAATGCGGGGGTATGTTAAAATCCCGCGCAACTTCTTCAAATCCTTGCGCTTCCAGGAATTTCTTAACATCTGCGTATAAATATTGGCCTTGATAAGCTTCAACAAACTCAACTTCAATGTAAATAACTTTTACAGTTTCCAATAACTTAGCGCCGTGCATTAATGCAGGTAATTCATACCCTTGCATATCAAGCCACAAAAGATCAGCCTGCTTAACATTATGCTGTTGCGCCCACTCATCAATGGTAATTGTTGGTACTTCAATTTTTTTCTTAAAAAAAATTTCTTTGTGATACTTCAAATGCTCCTTAGGTGCTAATAATGATCCAGATCCAAACGTAGTTCCGTCAGCAAGCTCAGAAACATAAAATGTTGCCGATCCTTTTTTGTCACTTAAGGCAACAGCATAGGTAAAAATATGTGCACATCCTTTAATGTTATTGGACAGCTTTGTAAAAAGTTCTGGTACCGGCTCAAAGACATGGATTATTGAATGAGGCCAAATAGTTGCCATTTTTACCGTATCCATACCATCAAATCCACCGGCTTCAATAATTATTGGATTTTTAGGAAGATATTTTTTCACATACATTAAAACACTTTCTTGGTCATTGTATTTTAACATATCGATTGTGCTAATTTGAGCCGTTAAAAATGACAAAACAAAGCCTGTGTGCAACATGTAATTCTTCATGCGCTTTCCTTTAATAACGTTGGGAAGAAATGATGATATAAGACTGTCGAGTGAAGCAAGGAGATTGCGCATGCTGCTGGTAACAATAAGTGCCTGAATTGCTCCATTACCATCTCCTGCTCCGGTCATGGTGAGCTTGTCGAACCTTGGGTCCCAATTGGGGCATAGTGCAATTGGGTAAAACCATTGGCTGCCGAAAACATAGCGCATACAAAGACGATGTCAACATGGAAATCTTGCTACAACGCTTCATTATTGACTATGCTCAATACACAAAAAAGTTATTGCTTCTTTTATTTACTTTTGCTGAAATTTTAAAACTGGGAGAGCGTATGAATAATTTTATTAAAATAATCTTCTTTTCTTTCATACTAGCAGTTTGCACAAAATTTCTTGCCTACGAACCATTTCAGCTGAAATCCTATAATAATGATACTCCTATGGTCATTATTGTACCCACCTATAACAATAAAGATTGGTATGATCGCAATCTTGCATCGATTTTTACGCAAAAATATGACAACTATCGCGTTGTAATTATCGATGACCACTCAGAAGATAAAACAGCATCTCTAATTGAAAATTATATACAAGAGCACAACCAAGAATATAAATGCACACTAATACGCAATGAACGCCGCTGTTGTAAAATGGCTAATATTTATAAAGCAATTCATGCCTGCGAAGATCATGAATTAATCGTTATGCTTGATGGTGATGATTGGTTTACTGATGATGGCGTTTTAAGATACTTAAATGAGCTATTTCAATCAAATGATATTTGGGTAACTGCTGGCGGTTATGTCGAATGGCCCTCTGGACATCCGGGTTTTGGGCGACCAATTCCTCAAGAAATAGTTGATCAAAACAAATTCCGTCTGTACAGGAGCGGTACTTCAGCAATGCGCGCATTTTACGCTTGGCTTTTTAAACAAATAAAATTAGAAGATTTTTTTATCGATGGTCATTTTTTTAAGGTGGCAAGTGATCCTGCAAAAATGATTCCTATGTATGAAATGGCAGGTAACCGAATTGCGTATAATTATCGTAAAGTATATGTCTATAACAGAGCAACCGCGATTAATGATGACAAGGTTAATTCAGCACTGCAAGGCAAAACCTGCGAGTATATTTTTTCTCGTAAAAATTATGAAAAACTATCCGGACCGCAAAAAAGTATAAAAGAAAATGATCTTCATGCAAAAGCAGCAGTTGTTGTCATGTTATTAAATCCAAGCCAAATACAACGTTGTAAAGATTCCTTAAATTTGATTAAAGATGCGTATGAAATCTATGCCGTTTGCCACGATTATGAAGTTTATCCAGATTACCGAGCACTCTACGATACTTTAAGAGAATACAAAGGGGTAAATGTTCTGCCATTTGAATACAATGCCTTAAAAAATTTTTTTCAATCAATAAAAAGTGATTATATATTTTTCATAGAGGATAATTCCCTCATCACATCCGAATGCCCATTAAATAAATATGTATACGCACTTGAAAAAACCGGCGCTTATGCCTGGTATTTAATTGCACAACAACAAACAAGTGATCATGCATTTGACGAAGTTGATGATAATATTTATGCATTTCAATACGGATATAATCTTCCTGAAAAAAAATGGTTCTACGCCATTTCACCTCATACGTTTGATACTGCATTGTATAGAAAAAAAGATATTATCGCGTGCTTTGCTAAGCTTCACAAAAATTATTTTATGCAACTTAGCAACGAGTTTATGGGCCTAAACATTGATAAAAATAAAATCGGCATTTTCTCCTATCGCAGATAATGAAAGTTACTCCACATGTTTCGAGCTCAGACTAAGAAGTATTATTTTTTTGTTTTTTTATGGTTGAGTGCCAATCTTCATTTTTTCGCATCTGCATACGAAAAAATCATCTATATAATACCTCCCAGCGGATACGATAATGAAAAACTTTTTGACATGGCGGACACTATTTATAATCGCGATGATTGCATGCGGCCATTTTATGCATTGAGAGAAAAATTACGTCACAAAGGGTATGATCTTAAAACTATTAATTGGTCAACCGCGCAAGACCTGCCATGTTTTTGCGGCTTGATTGTATGCCAAATTCCAACAAACAGAGAACAATTAAATGTATTAAAGCAATATCCATTAGACCAACTAATTTTGCTCTTATTAGAACCTCCTACTGTTGTGCCTAACTATTATGATCCAGAGACGCACGCGTATTTTGGTAAAACGTTTACCATGTTTGATGAACTTATTGATAACATACGATATTTCAAATTATTTTATCCTCAAATTATTTTTGGCTTAGATGATAATATGCCTTCGTTTCATGAAAAAAAGTTCTGTACCTTAATTGCAAGTAAGGGAGTTTTGCATCATCCACTAGAATTATATTCAGAACGAAGGAAAATCATTCATTTTTTTGAGCAATATCACCCACAAGAATTCGATTTATATGGAAAAGGTTGGAATTCAGATGAATTTCCATCGTATAAAGGATCGATAGTATCGAAGAAAGAAACCTTAAAAAACTATAGATTCTGTATTTGTTATGAAAATACAAAAGACGTTTATGGATATGTAACGGAAAAAATATTTGATGTGATGATGGCAGGCTGCGTTCCGATTTATAAAGGAGCAATAAACATAGCCATTTATGTCGATCACAACTGTTTTATTAATCGTGATGATTTTGTAAGTGATCAGGAACTGTATCAATATCTTAAGTCTATTGATGCAAGCACCTATCAAAAGTATCTGGATGCTATCAGACTATATTTACAGAGTGAAAAGGCTGCATATTTTTCTGCTGGGTATTTTATTCAAACCATATTCAAAGCACTTATACCCCAATGAGTCGATAATTTCTTTAAATAAAACCAGCCGCATCAGATCCATTTCTTGACAAACAAACGAATATTTTAGCTAGCATAATAAATATGCTGAATGTATCAGTTTCAAAGGGGAGAACAACTAATATGAAATTGCCATACCTGTTAGTTTTATTTTTATCTCTACCAAGTCTGTCTGCATCCTTTTCACCAATAAATATTTTTAATGTTTTAGAGGATGTCGAGGAATTTGAGATACCTCAACGCGGCATTGAACCTTTAATGATAAGTATTGGATATAATTGTTGGGGGGCTTATCAAATACAAAAGCATGGGTGGCGTACGGCATCATTCCCTTTTGACTGGAATCTCACACCAGTTAAAGGAATCAATCAAATCCTTCAGGATAATTTTCGTTATTTTCTTGATGAAACACATCTAATCACACGACATATTTATCATCAATTCGTTTATAATGTTTACTATAATATTTTTTTTGCTCATGATTTCCCAGTATGTGCTGGTGAGATTATTTGTGATGGCTGGCAGCAGCATTTGCCAGAAGTAAAAAATAAATATGAAAGACGCATTCAAAAATTTAATAATTTATCGGATTACAAAGGCAAAATTTTTTTTATTCGATTAATTTTTGCTTTTAATCAGCTAAATATTGATGAAATAATCATTTTGAAAAATGAACTTATCAAAAAATTTCCTTCAGTAGACTTTGATTTAGTTTTGATTTTTTGTGGGGTTGATAAAAAATATGAATGGCTAAATTATGGAATTAAAGATTTTTATATACCTTTAGTGGGTGAATGGGAACAATTTTGGGATGATAAAGAATTTGAACAAAAATTTTGCGATATTTTTGAGTCTTTAGGTTTGCAAAAAAAAGTTTCAGACTTTCACGGTATAAATTATCATGCATAACAATGAAAAATTCTCATTGAGTCTATAAATTTATGGCTAAATTTCAGATTCAAATCTTGACAAATAAATCAATATTTTAACTATTATAATAATTGTATTTAAAGTCTTAGTTTCAATGGGGGAAACTACATGAAGTTAAAATATCTCATTATCATCTTTCTGATTTATTTGGGTAGGGTAGATGCCAAGCTATTGGCAAATTCTCAAAAAATATGGAGTATTTTAATTTGCACGCTTGAGGAGCGTAGGGAAAAGTTCAATTTTATCTACAATAAACTACAACATCAAATAAAGATGCTGGGACTAGAAGATGACATTGAGATCCTTTATTTCTTAGATAATCGTGAACATAATGTTGGGTACAAACGAAATTATTTGTTGGATTCAAGCAAGGGGAAATACATTTGTTATATCGATGACGACGATGATGTTCATGAAAAATATATTGAAATGATTTACCAAAGACTCCTGAAAAATCCCGACTGTGTAAGTCTGGTAGGTATTATTACTATTAACAATCAAAATCCAAAAGTCTTTATTCATTCAATAAAATATGATTCTTGGTTTGAAAAAGACAATATCTATTATAGGCCACCAAATCATCTGAACCCAATTCGAGCAGAGATCGCAAAGAAATTCAAATTTCCTGGAATAAATCATGGAGAAGATTCTGATTGGAGCCTTCAAATTGCGCGTTCTGGGCTTATAAAAATCGAGGAAGAAATAACGATTCCATATTATTTCTATCAATATGGTTTTAAATAACTAACGGTTTTATCTAACTAATTAGGCGATTGTATGAAAAATACTATTATTGCCAAATATTTTATATGCATGGCAATATTCACAACTATGCTGCTGGTTTCAGAAAAACCAAAATTAAGAGACCTTCGCGTTAATCATTTTTCACAGTGGGGTGAAGATGGCATAATAAACATGATTTACTCAGAATTAAAGACTGGAACGTAGGAAATTATGAGTCCTAATCATACAAAAAGTGCAAAAATGTATAATTTCTATAAATATTTAGGAGAGGTGTTATGAATTACAAATTGATGTCATGTTCTTTTCTTGTTGTATTGTCACTATCGACAATTCACGCGCAAAATTTCGATGCAGGTACATTAGAAAAACTGCACCTAATTGTCCAATCAGCTTATTCAACATTTCCAACTATTTGTAATAGCTATGAATTATCAGTTGAATGCATAAAGAACAATATTCCAGGCGATTTTGTTGAATGTGGTGTGGCAGCAGGAGCCCAAGTTGGTGCAATGGCACTTGCATGCCAACAACTCAAATCGAACAAAAAGATCCATTTATTTGACTCATTTGAAGGAATACCATTAGCAAGTGCAAATGACACACAGCAACCCGGAGTAGGCGACATAACCCATAATACTAATGTTGCTCATGTAAATGATCTATTGGTCACCAGTGGTATATCGGCACATTCATTAGAAGAAGTAAAATATAATATAAACAGATGGGGATTTGACCCAGAATATTTCATATATTACAAAGGTTGGTTCCAATATACTTTGCCCGCTGCAGCAAAAAAAATAAAGGCGATAAGCTTTTTACGTTTAGATGGCGATCTTTATGAATCAACTAAAGTATGTCTTGAATATCTTTATCCAAAAATTAGTAAAGGCGGTTACATCGTAATCGATGATTTTGGTTCATTAGTGGGTTGTCAAAGGGCCGTTCGTGAATATTTAGCAGACCATAATCTAAATCCTACCATTATCCAGATACCTGGTGGATTAGGACCAGTTTATTGGCGAGTTGAATAATAATTTGGAATTCTAAATAGTATCATAAAAAAATACTCTCGGACTTTTGCAATTCCGAGAGTATTTTTTTTATCTTGGCTACTTAATTATAAATTTCATCATCATTACGTGGCTCAAAAAGAATCGAAGTAAAAGGGTTTTGTCGTATATAAAGAGATACATTTGGCTCAGGACAATTTGTTTTAAAAGATTTAAATAAGTTTTCAAAGTCAGTTATTTTTTTAGATTTCCACCAACTTAAATGAAATGATAGATAAACTTTGGTTTTATTGTTGTAGGCAAAATGCAGAAGATCTTCAATAATGTCTTCTTCACCGCCCTCAATATCACATTTAATAAATGCTATTTTATGATTTTTGATAGCATCATTTGTATACACATAATCATCTAAAATTTGTTTTAGAGTTATTGTTTCAATAGTATAACTATGTTCCTTGAGAATAGCAGAGGTTGATTCATTAAGCGCACTAAATAGAGGACCAAAAATTACATTTTGATTGGTGTGCGCAATAGGTCTTTTGCAAATGCTGGTATTTTGACATTCAGAAGCCTCTAAATTTTGTTTCAAACAAATCAATGAAACTCTATCAGGCTCAACAGCTACAACATGATAAAAATTTTTTGCAAGCCAAATTGCCGTTGTACCAATCCATGCTCCCAGATCAATTGCTATACCCTGAGAATCTTTTACGAGGTCAAAAACATCAAATGTTTCATTCTCCCAATTAGGAAAAACATATTTTATAAAATTATCAGTGCGCTCATCAAATGGTACGAATTTGTGAATTACATTCTTTTTATTGACTACAATATAATTTTCAACGTTATTACTGAGGACGTTGCTGCAAAAGCCCATGGCATTGAATAAATACAATGCATGGAAAAAATAATTAAAAAAACTATTTTTACTCATCTACCATCCCCTTTTACTGTAATAATATCGAAAATTTTGGATTTGTCCTTTGCAATATTTCTATGCTCGGTGTTCAATGCATAAATTTTTGCAACTGAACGTCAATTTCAAATATTTCAGTTTTTATAGTGAATACATTTTTCGAAATATTCTAAATTAGTATCCGAGCGTGATCTATATACCGTAGTTTCCTCATTTATTTCATTTTTGTCCCAGTGAAAATGTAAAGGGACATCTTTCCCATCTACTTTTAAATTAAGCCATCCTTGCCAATAAAAATTTAATTTCAGTAGGTTCGCAACGATACTAAATAATATTTGATCATGTCTGCCAGCACCAAGACCCATTTTGCAAGAGCCGTCATCCATAAATAAGCTCAAATCTGCCGCGTATTCGTACATTGGTACTACATAATCTTTATACACAGCGCGTGAAAGACCTTGAAACCCGCCATCAAGTTCCATGGTGTTTTTATCCATGATCATTGCTTGTTGATCTGGAGATAAATGAGAAACTATTTTATCAATAACCGGCTGTGTAATTCTTTGTTCAATATTATGTCCTGTGTCAATCAGGAAGTAGCCATTTTGTTGAATGTGTTTAAATAAATTTGTCATCGGCTTTAAGATGGTAGTACCTGCATCAAGGTAAACAATATACGGGAACCTATCTAAGGCTTGCTTAATAATAACCGGCTTCCAAGCAAACCATCCTTTAACTAATCTTCCACTATGACATGTTTGAAATGGAACTAATATGTCTGGATGCTTTTTCTCGACAGCATAAATTTCAATTTTCTCTATGCTTTTAAGTTTAGCAATTTGCTCAGAGTTAAATCCAAGGTCAAATACGGCAATTTCACC
>JABDCY010000002.1:0-74564 GCA_013287855.1 Candidatus Babelota bacterium
GATGCACCAGCCCTTAAAATTGCCAATGTTGGCATGGTAGTGCAAACGGCAGTGGAAAGTGCCCGAGATGCAGCAGATATTATTTTGCTCAAAAAAAGTTTGCAAGTGATTATTGATGGCATACGGGAAGGCCGTGCGGTATTTAATAATACGCTCAAATATGTACTTATTATTCTCGCATCTAATTTTAGTAATTTTTATTCTATCGCTATTGTTTCGCTCTTCATGGATTTTTTGCCATTGCTACCCGTGCAAATTTTATTGAGCAATTTACTCACTGATATTGCTATGGTTATGTTGGCAACTGATACGGTAAATGAAGCAGATTTGCGCATACCAACTAAATTTAATATTCGTGGTTTGATAGTGCGAGCGACGGTGCTTGGTAGTGTAACGTCTCTTTGTGATGTTATTTTTCTTCTCGTGTTTCGTCATCAAGAGCCTGCGTTATTCCGCACCAACTGGTTCATAGTCAATGTGCTTACCGAAATGTTAGTGATATTTTCGTTACGTTCGCGCACTTTTTTTGCTACCGCTCGCCGGCCATCACTTTCATTAATTGTTGCTGCAGTAGTAGTTTCTATAGCTGGCATAGCGATACCAATGAGCATGTGGGGTCAAGAGTTATTTGGGTTTGTGCATCCACGCATGGCAGACGTGCCTACCCTTGCCTTATTGATACCGAGTTATTTTATCGGTACCGAGATAGTGAAATTAATCTACAATGTGATCATGAAAAAAACGAGGCTTAATGCCGAGGAATAAACTTCACGTGAATTAAATTAGCATCTTCTGGCAGCTTAATAACATAATCATCTGGCAACAGAGTAACCATATTTGGCATCTCTTTGGTTACTTCGATTTTTAGTTTCACCAGAGAAAGAGACTCAAATTTTTGTTTGGCATAATGCCAAGCCGCTGTCTTGAGGTCAGCAACTCGAATGAGATCGTGTGTCGTTGCTCGTTTAAATGAATGATCTGGAGTTGGGAGTCCACCATAAGAATTGATAAGTGAAAAAAGGTCGATAGTATGTTCGCATACATCTTCAGACAATTCTTGCGTTGCTGCGCATTGAGCATGCCTTAAGTTGATGCAGATACTAAGATTTATGGTGTCTGCTTGTGCTGTTACTAGTGTGCCAAGCGCATTAAACATCACACATAGAATTATCTGATTTCTTTTGCTTCTCATATTCTCCCCCTTGAGCAGCATGATATTGTTTACCCTTTACATGCATCAATTTTTCATCAGGTTCTACAATAGTTGTTTTTTTCCCTAAATATCCTTTGTAGTTAAATCAACCTCAACTTTAAAATTAACTGAAGAAACACGATAAAAACAATGGTTTGTTTATTCTACTTCGCCATTCAACCCCAAGTCTTTCAAGACTGGGGTTGAATGGCAGGGTAGAACCCTTACAAGCTCGTAGAGCGTAGTAGGGTAAAAAGCTCCGAAGAACTTCGCGCAATACGCCGGCTTTAAAGCCGGTAAGCGCTTCATAAAAATAGTTCCTGGACTCTGAACTTCCATAAAATAGTAAGAATGTTAGGCTTACAGCCGAAAAAACAAAACCATACTTTTTTGAAAGGATTTCTATGCAACGTCATTCCAAACTATTAATGGTGGGTATAGGCGTGCTGGTAAATTGTATAGGAACGAGTTTCCCCGGGAGTACTGGTGGGCCACATGATCAAGAAGAAAACCAAAGCTTGGTTAAATACCTTCTTCCAAGAGGATTAATCTATGGAGCTGGGATATGGGGTACAAGTGCGATGCTTTCTTTTAATGCGTATCCAGATTGGATGGGGTCAGAAATTAAGCAAGATATGTTATTCAAAGAACGATTTCCGATATATTTTTATAAAACAATAACAGCAACAAGAACGATTGCTGGAAGCACTGCAATTGCATGTGGCGCCATGGCTGTGTTAGCAGCCAACGAAGAACGCATTAGGAAAATATTCAAAAATGACGCGCACAGAAATTACGTATATTCGAGCGGCGCAGGTATAGTCAGTCTCACAACCTTAATAGCATCGGCGATAGCCCGAAGTTCCATGAATAGCCATACACCAAAAAGTGCCACACTTGGGACTATGTCATTAGGTTCTGTCGTTGCTGCTTCATATTTTCTAATCAACGGGTTGAATTATAGAGCAGAAAAGTTACGTCCACCAATAATCAGCGAACCTGAAGAGCATGGCAGAGGTGAATCACCCTGAATTTCAGAATCTTCAAATTTTTTATGCAGGAAATAGATAGGAAATAAAATAATCCTGGAACAATACGTAGACGATGGCACCGAAAGCCAAGAATGGTCCAAAAGGAATTCTTACATTGCGATTTTTGGCAATTAAGAGTGCGTAAATAACACCGATAACCGAACCAAATACCGAGCCCACCAAAACACTAAACCAGCAGCCAAAAACTCCGGTGAATGACCCAATGAATGCTAACAATTCAAGGTCACCTTGGCCCATGCCTTCTTTGCCCGTGAGGGCTTTGAACAATTTTGCCATACCAAAAAGAAATCCGTAGCCAAGCAGTACGCCTAGCATGCTATCCAGGTATGATATCGGCAGCAAATTGAAAAAACTCAACATCACACCGCATGGAATAAGAAATAACGTTACAAAACGTGAGATGAGCATACTTTCTAAGTCAGAACGAATCGTGACAATGAGTGCAGAGAAAAAGAGAAAATAGGCGGGAATATAGTGCAACGGGACCAGATACAATAGCGGCAGCATAACACCCACCGTGAGCAGCTCAATAAATGGATAGAGTAGTGAGATAGGTTTGTGGCAGTAACGACATTTGCCGCCAAGCATGATCCAAGAAAAAACGGGGATGAGGTCATACCACGCAAGTTGATGATGGCACTCAGGACATTGCGAGCGGGGCGTTATAATGCTTTTATTTCTAATAAGTCGGTACGATAAGGCATTTAAAAAAGATCCCCAACACAGTAAAAAAGGGATCGCTACTAACATTATACGTGATCTTCCGATTTTATTTTATCGAGCAACGCATCAATGCGCGCTTGTTTTTCAAACTTTTCGTCAAATTTAAACACAAGATCAGGCGTGTAGCGAGATGCAATATTCTTGGAAAGCGCCTTGCGCAGCGAGGGTTTATACAAAATCAACAAGGACATTTTTGCATGAAACTCTGTTTCACCTTTGTCGGTGTAAAAGAGGATGAAGCAAATGCCGCCATCGCGTGAAAGTTCTACGCGACTGATATGAATTCCGTGTAATTCTGGTTCATCCATACTCAAACGCATAAAAAGTTGTGAAAGCTCTTTGAATAAAAGAGCTTCTTTTTTTGCAAGCTTTATGGATCTTACGTTTGACTGTGTCATGATAAAAAAATATGCGCTTTATACAAGCGCTTTTGGCAAAAGTGAAAAGGTTTAATTAAAATCCACGGGCAACGCGGCGCATGAAGTTTTGTTTCATAGCACGCATAAGACGTTTACGCTTTTTTTGGGTGTTAGGTTCAAAGTAGACGACGCGTTTCATATCGCGCACAACACCTTCACGTTCAATTTTCTTCTTGAGTTGTCGCAGGGCACGATCAACATTGGCATTGGTTACATGAACTTCAATGTTTGATTTTTTTGACATAAAAATATGACATCCTTTCTTTTAGAGGTTATTTCATAACTTTTATTAATAGTAAAATTTTAATTTTTTTTTCAGAATATGTCCAGGTTTTATCAAAATAGCCTTCCTCAGATAAAACCATCATTTTGACAGATAGAAATATATTGTTTAGATTGTTCCATATATGGGGTGTTATTATGTGTATAAACGGAGGTTTCATGGTTAAAAAACGATTCTTAAGATTATTGCTAACACTTATCGTAATGAGTAGTATTGGGTCCGCTCATGCTAACACCAAACTGTGGGATGACAACAATCTGGGATTAAGCTGTGCCATGTTGTCAATCACATTGCCACTCATGATTTTAGAAGCTGCAGCAAAGACTTCTGCCAAGAAAAAAGCTACGCCAGAACATAATCTAAAAAAAGAGCTTAAGTTTTTGGCAGGACTATGTCTTGTCACTTTTGGCCTTATTTGTATAGGCAGTTCAATGGAACATTCAAGCAAGTAACTCTTAAAATGTCGCATTAAAGCTGACCATAACCGTGGTGCTTCGATAGGCATTACGTTCGGCCACCGGAGCTTGCCAGAGGAAACCAAGTGAAACGTTAGGAGAGATGTCATAGTTAAGTGCCGTATTTATGACCTGGACCTTCCAACTTGAACGATCCCGCAGAATTACTGGAAAGAAAGCGGCATCAGGAGAACGCAGCTTAAAGCAATCAGGATCATGATCTACCAGGACATATTCAAAATAGAATGAAAGCATGTCCAGAAAATGGCGGGCATTCAATTTAAGACCAAAAAGAAGATTTCTGCCCGGTTGTACTATCACATCTGATTTAAAAGGAAAAATCCCTGATTGTGCATCATCGGTAGGCATCATAAAACAAGTCCGTTCTTTGCTAAAGAAATGGGTGATGCCCGCATGGGCCCCTATCTCCACCGTCTCAATAAAATCTAAGTTAAGACCCATGTCAAAGCCTACGGCATTTGAGTTGTTATTGCTAAAGGGTACCGCGAATACTTTGTTATAATTATGATTTTTGGCAATGGCAGCAGCGAAGCCAACATCCACAAATGGAATCAGCAGAAATTTTGGCCATGTCGGACGAAACTCATTGATGAAGTAGGCATGACGCCAGAAGAGGTCAATGCGAGGATCTTCAAGCGAAAACTCATGAAAATTTTCAATATTGAGTCCTAGTTCTTCAGCAATTTCATCAATCTGATCCATGAGAAATGTATTAACATTAGCAACGGTGAGTGTAGGAATGCTTGGTGGTGGAACAAAGCTGCCTTGCCCTGTTCGATTAATAAAAGTACCAGTAACTTGGAAAATATCAGCGACACCAGCTTGTATCTGGATACCAATGTCACAGAATAGCATAGTTTGGAATTCTGCGCGCACACCACCCTTGCGATAATTGAGCGGTACCGAAAAATAACCAAAGTTATGTTGTGGATCAACGATGGAATTATCATCAATAACAAATCCTGGTGGAAGATTAGGGAATAATGCAGCGCGAGCAGTGGCGAGAACTGGAGGCAGTGTTTGTCCTGCCGGCACGGCCCCAAAAAGGAGTCCAAGAATGTTCCATCTACCTTCAAGGTCGCCAAGCGCTACTATAATATTATCTGCATTGGCGCCAATTGTGGCATTTTGACCAAACGGCGAAAGAAAAACACCAAAATTTTCAGGATTGCACCACGTTACTTTTTCTTTTTTTAATTCATCAGTGTAGTAGGTGTATAAATATTGATGTGGTTGCAGTGTCGTAAAGCGCGGATAGGCATCAGCTTTATTAAAGTTTGATAAATCGCCCCATGTGACCGTTGAAGATATCAATGCAAGCATCACGAGCGATTTTGTTATACTTCGTAACGACATTCCTATCCTTTCCAATTTTTTTTGCTACCAACGTTATAGCATCTCCGTAAAGAATAAGTCAATTACTTACAATTATGACAGTGCTTCCAAAAGTCCTTCAACTGCAAAAGCAAATATTACGAGTGCAGTGACAATGCCAATGAAGGTAGGAATGTTGTAGGTGCGTTGCCATTCTTCTTTAACGGTTAACAAGGTGATCATTGAGGTAATGTAGGCAAACACAATAAATATTGCAGTCAAATTAAAAAAGAGATCAATGTTATGCAGTAGGCTGAAGGTGGTAAATATACACAAACCAATAAAGAGCACAGCACCGCGTGGTGTCGCAACGGGAGTATGTAACAATTTATGAATAATTGAAGATCTAAATTCTTTGAGCTGGGACAAAAACAGACTGCTTGAGCTCCAAATCATCGAGTGGATGGTGCCGATAATCGCAGAAAGTATTGAAATATGAATGAGAGTGATAAGCCAATCATTATTGGGAAACACTTGGCGCAGAGTTTCTGAGATAGGAATATTGGGATCAGAAAATAATGAAAGCGGTGTTGAAAGAATAATGGAACTTACAAACAGCGTATAAATAATACCTACTAATAAAATCGAGTAGACGAGAGCCTGCGGCACATTACGCGCAGGATCTTTCACAATTGTGAATAAGGATGCGGCGCATTCAAATCCAAAAAAACCAAAAATAATTTTGCGTGTTGCTTTTAGTACATTAGAAAAACCGTAGGGTGCAAACGGTGTTAAATGAGCGAAATTTACTTTGGTCAAGCACAACGCCGTCGTTGCAAGCAGAGGAAACACGGTGGTGCAAATGAGAATTTGTTGACCAAGCTGCGAGAGCACTACACCAAACATATTAAGGATGACGAGGGCGATGAGTGTGGCAAGACCAAGATAATATGCAGGTATGCTCGGGAAAAAATGGTGCAAGTAGATGCCGGCCATTTGGCACAATAAACCCATGGCAATGACAAGGCCAACGATGTAGGAGCAGCTTGCAAATAGGCCAACGGAGTGTCCTGCCCATTGCTTAGTATAAGCGTAGAAGGAACCCTCTTGCGGAAAATAACTGGCAACTTTAGCAAGTGAGAGTGCCATAAAGAGCACCGAAAATATCACAAAAATAAATGCAAGAATTCCTGCAGGACCTACAAATGATGCCAGAGTGGCGGGAACAATGAAAATCCCAGAGCCAATCATGGCATTCATGCCTATTATTGTGGCAGTGCTTACGCCAATTTTTTGTGATTCTTGCGTCATTATGCATCCTTACTAAAACGGGCTATACTACTTGTGAATTGCGTCGCATTAGTGTGACATAGGCTGTGATGTTTAACAAGTCAAAAAAGATCGAGAATGAAAATTTAGAAGGAGTTTAATATGAAACCTACAACCCTATTTTCTGCTGTCCTTTTTTCTCTGCAGATATTTTTTCTTATTCATGCCATGGAAACTGGTGATGTGGGACTTTTACAAAACTGGCCTTTGAAGCAACGCGATGGTAAAAAAAAATTATCACTCGTTTCAAAACAAGATGTTGTAGAAATGTGGGATACAAGCCGCGATGAAAAAGTGAGTGATGCAAATCTCAGCGCTATTGCGCAGCAGCTTGCTGCTTTGCAACTGCAACTTGGCAAAT
The DNA here is from genome assembly GCA_013287855.1 of Candidatus Babelota bacterium. GTDB lineage: Bacteria > Babelota > Babeliae > Babelales > Vermiphilaceae > JABDCY01. The sequence goes on from JABDCY010000002.1 coordinate 7,150, forward strand.
TTGAAGGGGCTATTATAAAAAGGCTGGATGTGCTTGAAGCAGAGATGAGTGCGGTCAAAGCAGGCTTGAAGGAAGTTCAAGAATGTGTTGAAGCAACAAAATCATTCAATATGCAGAGGCTTACCCATGCAATAAACATTGTCCAATCTACCAAAGAATTGGTGAAGGGTGAAGGCAACTCAAATAATGCAGGTAATAGCTCAAAAAATCACAGGCGGTCGCAAAAAAATTTCAGTCAAAGTAAACAAACCAAAAAATTACAATCAAAACAGCAAGCAGAGCAACAAAAAGAATAGGAATCTCACATGCAACTTTGTTCATATTACCAGGCACTAGTCAAACGCAGTGACACCTGGTTTTTGACTTCAGTTCTGCGCAGCTTTGAACATCTGACGTTTGATCGCACACTGAACAGCGAACAAGGTTTGTTCGAGTTTTTTGTGCCAGAAAATGCAGAGCCATACTTTTTACACGTCATGGATTATTTCCAGAAGCAACATATTGTTACGGGGTTGCAAAAATTACCAAATAGATTGCTTACTGATGCTCAGGTGTAAAACAGGCGAAAAATCCCTGAAATAAGGCAAAATATTGACTTTTCACCATCAAATTTTTTATGCTCGAAGTGTGGGAAGAAAATAAAAAAGGAGTCAATATGATGATCTTTAGAATATTTTTAGCGGCAGTTATGTGTGCTGCAGGCACCATGGCAGTCCATGCTATGGAAAAGGAAAAACCAAAATTAAAACAAGTTATCAAGCCAAAATACATTGCTGAAGAAGTAAACCAACGACTTTCTTCTTTTTTAGAAAAAAATAGAAAGTACGTTCCAAAAATTTCAGAAGAAGTTAACGCAGCGGTACTTAAGTTTCTGAATAATAATAAAGCGTTTGTTGATGATGTTACTGATATTACACATGTGCAAAACGACAAAGATCCAAAACATCCGGAAAACAACAAATTACAAATCTTTTATAATGATATAAAACCAAAATATGACAAAGAATTAAAGAACTTGAGCCAATGGTCATTTGCAATTCCTGTAGCTGTTGGCGATGACAAAGTATTAGTGCGATTATCTGGCCCACTCCATACACGTGAAAATTTCAATACCCAAAGAGGTGCGGGATGGGGAGAAAACTATACTGAAGATAGTTTGGATAACTACCTTAACGAATATGGTGAGGCAAACTTCCAGAATATAAGTCGTTTTACTAATAATATTATTGCTCGCAGAGCTGTAGCAGAAAAAAAACTTAAAAATTATTACATACCAGAAAGCTTTCCTATTAAAATTCCATGGCGCCAAGGTCCTCTGATTTCAGACAAGAATTATGTAGTGGTTGAGGAGTTTATACCAAATACCCTTCCATTAGGTGATCCAAAAGCAATAGAGACATTTACGAAAGAGAAAATTGCTACACTGTATGATTGGATGAAGGCTATCCCATTTTGGAACATTGGTGAAAATGGCTCGAATATAGCAGTTGCGCAAGATGGCACAATAATTCCGGTTGATTTTGAGCAACCTAATAATATAGCACCATCATGGTTCTTAGATTATCCACCACGCAAATTTGCGCATGATATCTTTGCTGGAGCTGAAAGTTTACACAAACTTTTAATACAAAAGGGACGTACCGATTTAGCTGATGAAATTCTTTCATTGGTCAAGGATGATTTAGATAAGCTGGTGAATGATCCTCATCCTCAAATTATAGAAGCTGCTTGGCCTGAACAGTATGAAGCGGACGCTAGAAAGACTTATAAGCAAGATAAAGAAATACAGAAAAAAATGAGTGAAGATGAGTATGTTCTACGAGCGAGAAATGATGCCATTAGAGGAAATCTAACTGGTTATTTCCTTGGTGAGTTGAGAAAAAGAAAATAATTTTCACAGCATAAAAAGAAGGACCTCTCAAAAAAGAGGTCCTTCTTTTTATGCTCATCGGTTATAAATTTTCTTAAGAAATCTTTTTAATCGATACCGTTGTGGCACTCTGATTGGTAGTGCTTGAATTTGGCGGCACTGTAAGATTCGCTGAATTGCCTGCGGCTGCATTTACACTTAAAAATGTATTCGGTGAACTGGTTGACACTATCACACTTCCACTCACTGAGCTATTTGTTGTTTTACCTATCATAGTATATGGCTGGGGTAACATTGCAGCGACAGTCAATGCCGTCCCCATATATAGCACAACACCACCATCTTCAGCATAGATCATCTGATAGTTCACTTCATATCTTCCGGCATTGACCAACGTAAAGACGGTACCACTATTTGCAAACGGAGGATTAAATACGCCGGTACTAGCAGTAACATCGGGAGAAGTTAAAACACCAGTTGCATCATAAGTGAATGGCTGACCGGCTGCTACTGTCGCAGGTTGAGCACCCAATTGTACATATTGGGCCGATGAAAAGGTTCCCGTTGCACCCGTAGGACCGGTAGGTCCAGTTGCTCCATTTGTTCCATTAGTTCCTGTTGCACCCGTAGGGCCAGTTGGTCCCGTTGCTCCTGTTACACCTGTCGCACCCGTAGGGCCAGTCACGCCCGTTGCTCCTGTGACACCCGTCGCACCTGTAGGACCGGTAGGTCCAGTTGCTCCATTTGTTCCATTAGTTCCTGTTGCACCCGTAGGGCCTGTTACTCCAGTTGCCCCAGTTACTCCTGTTGCTCCTGTAGGGCCAGTTGGTCCCGTTGCTCCTGTTACACCTGTCGCACCCGTAGGACCGGTAGGTCCAGTTGCTCCTGTTACACCTGTCGCACCCGTAGGACCGGTAGGTCCAGTTGCTCCATTGGTTCCATTAGTTCCCGTTGCACCCGTAGGGCCTGTTACTCCCGTTGCCCCAGTTACTCCTGTTGCTCCTGTAGGGCCAGTTGGTCCCGTTGCTCCTGTTACACCTGTCGCACCTGTAGGACCGGTAGGTCCAGTTGCTCCATTTGTTCCATTAGTTCCTGTTGCACCCGTAGGGCCTGTTACTCCAGTTGCCCCAGTTACTCCTGTTGCTCCTGTAGGGCCAGTTGGCCCCGTTGCTCCTGTTACACCTGTCGCACCCGTGGGACCGGTAGGTCCAGTTGCTCCATTGGTTCCATTAGTTCCCGTTGCACCCGTAGGGCCTGTTACTCCCGTTGCCCCAGTTACTCCTGTTGCTCCTGTAGGGCCAGTTGGTCCCGTTGCTCCTGTTACACCTGTCGCACCTGTAGGACCGGTAGGTCCAGTTGCTCCATTTGTTCCATTAGTTCCTGTTGCACCCGTAGGGCCTGTTACTCCAGTTGCCCCAGTTACTCCTGTTGCTCCTGTAGGGCCAGTTGGCCCCGTTGCTCCTGTTACACCTGTCGCACCCGTAGGACCGGTAGGTCCAGTTGCTCCATTGGTTCCATTAGTTCCTGTTGCACCCGTGGGGCCAGTTACACCCGTTGCTCCTGTTACACCTGTCGCACCTGTTGCACCCGTAGGGCCAGTTGGCCCCGTTGCTCCTGTGACACCTGTCGCACCCGTAGGACCGGTAGGTCCAGTTGCTCCATTGGTTCCATTAGTTCCCGTTGCACCCGTAGGGCCTGTTACTCCAGTTGCCCCAGTTACTCCTGTTGCTCCTGTAGGGCCAGTTGGCCCCGTTGCTCCTGTGACACCTGTCACACCCGTAGGACCGGTAGGTCCAGTTGCTCCATTGGTTCCATTAGTTCCTGTTGCACCCGTGGGACCAGTTGGTCCCGTTGCTCCTGTTACACCTGTCGCACCTGTAGGACCGGTAGGTCCAGTTGCTCCATTGGTTCCATTAGTTCCTGTTGCTCCTGTAGGGCCAGTTGGTCCCGTTGCTCCTGTTACACCTGTCGCACCTGTAGGACCGGTAGGTCCAGTTGCTCCATTGGTTCCATTAGTTCCTGTTGCACCCGTAGGGCCGGTTACACCCGTTGCTCCTGTTACACCTGTCGCACCCGTAGGACCGGTAGGCCCAGTTGCTCCATTGGTTCCATTAGTTCCTGTTGCACCCGTGGGACCAGTCACGCCCGTTGCTCCTGTTACACCTGTCGCACCTGTAGGACCGGTAGGTCCAGTTGCTCCATTGGTTCCATTAGTTCCTGTTGCACCCGTTGGACCCGTTGACCCGTTATTGCCTGTTGCCCCAGTTACACCCGTTGCGCCTGTTACTCCCATGGAACCAGTTGGCCCGGTTGGTCCGCCTGCGGGACCCGTTGGTCCTGTTGCACCATTAGCTCCATTCATTCCCGCTGCACCTGTCGGCCCTGTTGGACCGGGTGCACTAGTTGATTTATTACAATCGGGGATGGGTATGTTGCAGGGGTGGAGAACAACTTCGTCGAAACCGTCGGGCCGAATAGCCCTGGTTGTTTCATTGATTTTCGTTTGATCAGTAGGGTCACCAGCTAAATTAGCAACGCAAAGCGCTCTTGCACAAACAGCTTGTGTTATTTTTTTGTAGTTTTCTAGATGTGTTTGTATGGGGCGCAGTTGATCGTGTTGCAAATTATTACACACCTCCAGACATTCATTAACTATGTGCTCGACATCGTGTTGATATCGTGACGCGGCCCCTTCATCCCGAATGTCCTGGCATAAATTTCTAAATTGTGAGGACCATTGATAATCGGGCAATAGATCTTCCAGTTCAACAATGCTTTTTCTTGCCGATCCCAGAACGTTCACAAGCGCAGGATGTAACTGGTCATCAAACGGGTTTGAGACGGCTGCAAAAACCGTTTGTAATTGCACTAATAAAAAAAGTAGGAAAAAAAGTTTCATTATTTTTTGTTTCATCTACGCATCCTTTATACAAATATTAGTTTTATCGGCACCGTAAATAAATGGTAGAGCGTTGGTCAAGAGATAACAGGTTAGGTGCAGGCATAACTTGAGAGTGCCGCTTTTTAATGGTTTGGTTGACAAATAGTTCATCTATTGTTACTGATTTTGATGATTTTTTTGTCACAGGGAGTGTATATGAAGTTTAAGTTGATCAGTTTGTTGGCGATATTATGTTGGCAACACATGGGGTGCGACCCGCTTCTTGTGGTAGTGCTTATGGTAAAAAATGAAGCGCGTGTTATAGAAGCAACATTGCAGCCATTTGTCGACGGCGGCATTAAAGATTTTGTCATTTTTGATACTGGCTCGACTGACAAAACGCAAGAAATTGTTACACATTTTTTTGAGCGCCACAACATTACTAATGCTCATATTGTCGAGGAACCATTCATTGATTTTTCCACGTCTCGCAATCATGCCCTTGATGCAGCACAGCGTCTTTTCCCTCAAACAATTTTTATGATCATGCCAGATGCTGAATGGTATATGCATAATGTGGAAGGACTTTTGCAATTCTGTCATGAGCATAAAGATGATGCTAATCCTTCCTATTATTGGGTTCCGATACGAAGCGTTACCTTTGCATTTCATACCTGTCGCCTGATACGATGCCACAGGGATGTTCAATTTGTTGGCGCATGTCATGAGGGGCCCAATCAACTATCAACGGCTACGTTGCCTCAGGATATTTATTTTGAATGGCGCACAACCCAAGATGGTAACGAAAAATCTGCCAAACGCTGGCTGCGTGATCGAGATCTATTATTAAAAAGTTATGCACAAAATCCTTTTGATACCCATACACTTTTTTATCTTGGTCAAACCTACGATTGTCTCGGCGATTGGGAAAATGCTTACACCTTTTATAAAAAACGTTCAGAAATACGGGGGTGGGATGAAGAAGATTTTATTACGAGGCTTCATTTAGGTAATGTTGCCGAGCAGCTTGCTTCAAAAGAGGATACCAGTATATGTCCTTTGGCAATTAGGCATTATCTTGAAGCGTACGCTCTGAGACCACATAGAGCTGAGCCCCTTGTTAAAATAGCGCGGTACTATTTAAGTAGGAATCAGATGCACCTGGCTTTTTTGTTCGCTACACGTGCGGTTAAAATTCCTTATCCTGTAAATGATCTTTCGTTCGTTGAAAAATATTGGTACGATTTCGTGCGGTACGATATTTTGGGCAGATGTGCCTGGTATGTGGGCGAATATGAGCTTGGTGAATGGGCGGTTCGGCAAGCTTTGGAGGTACATCCTGAAGCATTATACCTGAAGCGTAATTTAAAATTTTATACTGACCGTAAGGCATCGACCCAGCCATAGCTTTTTTTAAGAACAGAGGCCGCCTAATATGAAAATTTTTCTTTAATAATGGTAGCTATTTGTTTACCTGAATCTCCATTGCCATACAAAGCACCTGCTTGAGGTACTTTCCGTGAACCAGTAAGTAGCGATCCGATAGCCGTTATTATCTGCTCTTGGTCAAATCCGACGATTTGCGAAATGCCGGCGTTCACTCCCTCATAACGTTCTGTTTCATTTCTTAAAACGAGCACCGGCTTATTCAGACTGATAGCTTCTTCTTGCAAACCACCAGAATCGGTTGCAACGATAGCAGAGTTCATTAAAAGATAGACCATATCGATATATGATAATGGTTTTGTAATTATAAGATGAGGCGTTGCATCTAACTGTACCTTTTGTACAATTCCTTTAATAAGAGGATTGGGGTGCATAGGAAATATAACCAACATATCTGGATATAACTCAATTGATTTTTTTATCGCGGTAAAAACTGACTGCAGACCATGAGCAAATGATTCTCGTCGATGTGCAGTTAAGGTGACTATTTTACGATTATTTGTTTTAGCCCGAGCAATTATGTTTTTTAATTCATCAGACGGGAGTATTTCCCGACGAGTTATTTTTTGTTGTACGTAATATAAGGCATCAACGACCGTATTGCCAACATTATAAATGGTGTCCGGTAAAATCTTTTCTTGTAACAGCTGCGCTACGGCACTTTCCGTTGGCGCAAAATGATACGAAGAAATCAACGAAATTATTCGCCGGTTCAATTCTTCAGGAAATGGTGAATTGATATTGTAAGTTCTCAAACCAGCTTCAACATGTGCTACAGGTATTTTTAAGTAAAATGCTGCAAGGGCCGCTGCCGCTGCTGAACTTGTATCGCCTTGTACAACAACTAACGATGGTTGAATAGTGGCATATAAGGTTTTAAGCTGTTCAAGAACAGAAATAGTGATATGAAATAGATCCTGGCCATGCTGCATGATATTCAGATTAAAGTCAGGAGTTATATCAAAAACTTTTAACACATCAACGAGAAGATCCGTATGTTGATCAGTCGAACAGACTAACGTTGGAATTTGTAACTGTTTACAGGCATGGTAGACAGGCGCCATTTTAATGCCTTCAGGCCGTGTTCCGATAATAAGTAATATGGGCTGCTGTGCATAAAGATAATTACTCGTCATTAAAAATAACCAAAAAAATTGCTTATTTTTAATCATTACTTCTCCTTGACTAACTAATCAACCAATATTACTTTCCTAACCTAATAGGAAAAAAATCAGTTGTATAGCCACTAGAATGTGAGGGGATTATGCGTATTGAAGCATCAGCGTTATTAACATTGTTTTTTTTATCAAATGCTACAATGAGCATTACTAATGATATTTGTACCAAAAAAATTCTTATTGGAAGCCCAATTCGCCAAAAACCTAAGATACTTAAAGAATTTCTTTTTTCTCTTGAACACCTGATGCAAAATAATATTACCGTCGACTATTTCTTTATCGATGATAACGACGTTGAAGAATGCAGTGAGCAGTTAGCATCATTTGCCAAAAAAGCAGTAACCTGCTGTTTCGTTAATAAAAGTAATCCTGTCGTAGAACAACCATACATCTGCACCGAGATCACCCACCAATGGAACGATAACCTTATATGGAAGGTTGCAGCATTTAAAAACCTCATCATAGACAAAGCTCTGCAAGATGATTATGACTACCTTTTTTTAATTGATTCTGATATCGTACTTAATCCTAAAACACTCGAACAACTGATAGACACGGGCAAAGATATTGTCTCAGAAATATTTTGGACGCGATGGACTCCTGAAAGTGAAGAACTTCCACAGGTATGGCTTTATGATTTCTATACACAAGAAAAGAATTTTTTAAAAGAATTAAAAAATCCAGGCGTGTATGAAGTTGGCGGCCTTGGTGCATGCACACTTATAAGCAGAAAAGCGTTACGCTCTGGCGTCAATTTCAATAAAATAAAAAATATAACTTTGTGGGGTGAGGATCGACATTTTTGCGTTCGAGCCGTAGCACGAGGCCTTTCTTTATTTGTCGATACACACTTTCCCGCATATCACATTTATAGGGAATCGAATTTAGCAGGAGTAGAAGCATTCAAGAGAGATAACAATCTTCTATCCAGCATGTGCGCACATAACAAAGGATGCAAGCTTACTCTTTCAATGTGTATAAAAAACGAAGCTGATCGTTACTTGCGTCAAGTATTACAAGAGGCTAGAAATTATATCGATGAAGCGGTCATCATTGATGATGCAAGCACTGATAATAGTGTTGAAATCTGTCAGGAAGTACTGAAAGGTATACCATTACATCTTATTAGAAATACAGAATCTAAATTCACCAATGAGACATCATTACGACAACAACAATGGAATGAGACTATAAAAACGGATCCAGATTGGATTCTGGTCCTTGATGCTGATGAGATCTTTGAAACTAATTTTAGGACTGAAGTTGCATCATTGCTTCTTCAAGACAAAGTCGATGTATTCTACTTTAGGCTGTATGATTTTTGGGATGAGAGTCACTTTCGTGAAGATACATATTGGAGCGCCCATTATGTGTATCGCCCATTTTTAGTGAGATATAAAAAAGATTTTATGTATCAGTGGAATCTGCAACCACTCCATTGTGGGCGCCTTCCATTCAATATCAACCAACAGGCGGGCGCAACCACTCCGCTACGATTAAAACATTATGGGTGGTCAAAGGCAGAGGATAGAGTTGCAAAATATCAGAGATACAAAACTCTTGATCCAGAAGGAGCCTTTGGTATCATGGCCCAGTATGAATCTATACTTGATGAGCATCCTAATCTTGTTGAGTGGGTCGAGTGATTTTATCAGAATAAGTAAGGGCCCCGAGTGGGGCCCTTGTTTTATGCTCATCGTTTCATAGAGATTAGGTTTATGCAATTTTCAATATGGTGAGTCGGATCATGAAGAAACCAGCAGCAGTTCCGGCAGTTACTACAGCAGCAGTTCCAACAACCGAACTAATTGCAAAGACCAATGTGGTTGCGGTCGGTACTACCTCGATTGCTCGTCCATGAATCCATGTGGTGGCCGTTGTAGACCCTGCAATAGTATTATTATCTATTGCTAGGGAACCCGCTGTCGCTCCTGTATAAATGGCGACAGATCCTGCTGAGCCCAAACTCATTTCATAGTCTATTACGTAGGTGCCAGCCGTGAGGGTGTAGACAGTGCCACCCGCACCTGCGGCGGCCACAATCGCTCCACCGGTATTGTTAAATACTTGTGTGTCGATTGTGAAGGCTGTTCCAGGGGGGACAGAATTATTTGGCGATTGAATAATACGTATAAATTCTGCAGCACCTAAAGTACCGCCAGCAGCTCCCGTGGCACCTGTTGCACCAGCAGCTCCCGTTGCACCCGTAGGACCTTGTGGACCTTCACCGACATTAGTACAGTTAATTGTAGAACAATCAGGACAGCAGTCCATGGCTTTTGTTGGTACTACATAAAATGGCAATATGATAACCAATAATAATAATTTATAGCTTTGCCTCATCGTAGGTCTCCCTTTGATTATAAATAATAACAATTATGATCGTAACATATCAATCCAAGAAAATGCTGTCAATAATCTGTGAGAGTCTCGTGCTTTACACATCTAAAAATGGCATCAATAGGTTTTTTAAGCAGATTAAAGGCGTACATCGATATTAAGTACATAGGAAAGTTAAACGGCAACAAATGAAAATTTTGTATTCCAATTTTTGAATGGGCCCCGAGTTCCTATCCAAAAGCCACGGCTTTTAAGCCGTGGAGCGGCACTCTATATCAGATGTTTACCCAGGTTTGTGTATCGTTGTATATATCATTATAAATTTACAAAAATCTGTAGCCGTTTTTTGGCTTCATCAGTACCGAGCATCTCGATGATGTCATGAATGCTTGGCCCTTGTGCTTTGCCGATGAGTGCGATGCGCAATGCCATAAATAATGCTTTCGTTGGCACGGCTTGTTGATGCGCATCGGTTTTGAGCTGGTGCATAAAATCATCTGGTTTTGGCAGGTTATGCAGCTGATGTTCAACCATTTTTTGGATTTTGGCTACATGCTCAGGTGCAATATCAGCAAACAAAATTTTGGTGAGCACCGGCGTCTTGAAATAAAATTCCAAAGATGGTGCAATATCGTGCAATGTAACTAGATCGGTGCGAATCATGTCGATCAGCTTATGCAAAGTTGCAATAGGAATATTTTTTGCCTCTGGATAAAACGAAGTCAAGTAGGGCAAGCATAACTGCGTGAGTCGTTCAATGTTTACACGCGCAATCCATTTATGATTCAACCACTTCAGTTTTTCAATATCATATTTTATCTGACTTGTAGGACTTAAATGCTCAAAGTTGAATTTTTGTGCAATCTCTTCGAGTGACATAATTTCTTGTTCAAACGAGCCGCCAATGATTGCTAGATAATTGTCGATGGCTTCTGGCAAAAATCCTGCAGTACGCAAGTCGCCCAAAGAAAACCCAAAATCTCGTTTTGATAATTTCTTGCCTTCAGCATTGCACAGAATTGGCAAGTGCCAGAAGGTTGGCGGCGTTATGCCACAGGCTTGATACATGGCGACTTGACCCGCCGTGTTGCTCAAGTGATCTTCACCACGGATGACATGGGTTATTTCCATTTGCATGTCATCGATAAAGTTGGCAAACATGAAGGTGAATGTGCCATCTTGACGTGTCAGGGGAATGTCAGAAAAACTCTTCAAGTCAAATTTAATGCTGCCATGTGCCAGATCATGCACGGTGACCGGTTCTTCCTGATTAAGTTTAAAACGCCAAATAAATGGTCGATTTTCTGCCACGTAACTTTCAATTGTTTCTGGCGTTAATTTCAGGCATGTGCGATCGTAGCGTGGAGGTTGTTTGAGCGCTAGCTGACGCTGACGTTTCTTTTCCAGTTCTTCTGTTGTGCAAAAACAACGATAAATGAGATTTTTGCGCACAAATTCTGCGAGTTCGTCTTGGTACAATTTGGTACGTTGGGATTGGAAATACGGCTCATGGTAGCCACCCTTGAGCGGACCTTCTTGGTAGGTCAGGTCAAGCCAGGCTAAATCGGCAAGAATATGTTTTGCCTGCGGATCGAAATTCCGTTCAAAGTCGGTATCCTCGATGCGGATAATAAAAGTACCATTTTTTTGTTTGGCAAACAGATAGTTCATAAGAGCAGTACGCACATTGCCTAGATGCATCATGCCGGTGGGAGAGGGGGCGAAACGTACTCGTATATGAGCCTTAGTCATTATAATCCTACAATATTGGTAAATTAAATGGCCCGTTCCTCAGATGGAACATGGCCCCAAGCGAAATTGTATGGAGCTTGGGTAAAACCACTAGTCCGAAATATAATTTTATTCTACCTGGAAGATAACCAAAGCACAAATCTTAATCTTGTGTTACGCATTATTTTTTATATAACTTTGACACGGCAAATGGCATTTTGCTACCTTCGTGATTGTATGTGCTAAAAAGGGACGAAAAAAAGGGAGAGAGCCTAATGAAGCAATGTCTAAAAATCACCGTTTTTATCAAGGCAACGGATGATTTTTTGCAGGACTTTCTTCGCAAACAGGCAACTAACCTGGGGCTTGAAGGCACTGCGCAGCCAGCTGATGATAGGATTAACATTATAGCTTGTGGCAACAAGGACAATATAGATCTTTTTTTGGATGCACTGCACAAAGGAACCCCTAAGCTCAAACCCGATTTCATAGAATTAGAACCATTCTTTAAGGAAAAAGATTATCGCGGTGTTTTTAGAATTATCGAATAGTTACTTGTCGTAAACGATTGTCATTATTTCCTCTTTCTTACCTCTCATGAGCATGTCCTGAGCCTTGCGCAAGGGGCGAACCATGTTACACTACTCGTATTGATTATTACATCCGGTCATGGTGAGTGATTTGCACAGCAAATCGTATCGAACCATCGGTCCGAATAGTTTAAATTAGGAAACATCCTTCGATACGCCTCGCCAGCTTCGGCACTCAGGATGACCGGTTATGTATTCTCGTGCGTGAAATTTTAAAAAAAATTCTTTTTTTTGTCTTAATAACTTTTGCTGTTGTTAGCAATTTCTCCAGTAGTATGCCAGCAGAAGCTGGTATCACGGTCTTTGGTGATGATCGTGACCTTGCCATTTTGTCTCAAGCCATCCCACAAGGCTTTTTTTTAAGTTATGTAGAACTCATTACGCATAATCTCATCGAATCGACTGAACTTATCGATTTGCTCGGCCTTAAAAATGGTGCCTTCATAACGGCACAATCACTGACACAAGGTCTCGAACTTCTTTTTAAGAAAAACAAATTTTCAATGGTGAAGTTGCGCTTGGAAAACGACATGGTGGGTAAAAAATTATGTGTCGAATGTATTGGTATCTGGACATTGCGTTCGATTGTTATTCACGGTGTATTAGTTGGTAAAGAATTATATAAACGGCATTATGTGCTCGAGCCTGGTGATAATTTTGATATTACCAAACACCATCATTCTCTTGAGCGCTTGCATGAGGCACTGCGCAAAGAAGGTTATTTTGATGCACGCATTGAACCCGTCATAACCTATGATGATCAAACAAAATCGGTAGATGTTGCACTCTATATAAAACGAGGAACTGCTTTTTCTATAGGAGCTATCCACGTTGCATGCAAGAATGCCACGCTCTCTCTTGATGATGAACCACTACACAAAAGAGTACAGGTATTGTTGCGATCAGGACTCACAGGGATGCGGTATAATTGGCAGTCCATCAACAAAACGACCCATCATATAAAGCAGTATTTAACAAAAAAAGGATTCAATGACGTCAAAATAGAATTGGAAGAAGTGGTGGATACGAATCGCAGGCGTATTGATCTCTCTTTTTCATTGGACACTGGTGACAAACGCGAATTTCTCTTTTTTGGAAACTGCTTTTTTTCGCGAGAACAGTTGCAAGAAATTATTGCTTCATTTGGGCCAACGATAAGTATTGTGCCGCCCTCAATGATCGAACAAGAACTTGTGCGAGCTTATCATGACAAAGGATTCTGGGAAATAAGCATTCAGATAAAAGATGAACAGAGCACCTGCTTTTTTCTCATTAATGAAGGCAACCGAGCTGTCATAGAAGGTTGTGAGCTCAAAGGTGTTGATACGAGTCGTTTAACGGAAGCAACCAAATTTTTTAAGCGGTTATCAAAGCCAATCGATTTTGATGCTAACTATGTGTGTCAAGCAACCGAAGCATTATTAAATTGGTATAACGATGTTGGATATTGTTCTGCGCAGATACTACGACAAGAATTTGTCACTATCGGTGAAAACCGACATAAGCTTGTGCTCACACTGGACGAAGGTCCTTGCAGTTTCTTGACAGGTCTTGAGATTGAAGATTATCCCGATCTAAAAAAAGAACCATCATTTGCTCTATGGTTGCATGAGCTAAAAATGCAGGGGAAGATGCCATTGGATATTCCACGTATACAAGAACAGAAAAAATGGTTGCTCGATTATTTTCATCAACGCGGATACATGCAAGCTGCGGTACAGTATGAATTGCGAGGAAATCCTGAATCGCTCATGTTGGTATGGCACATTAAACCAGGAATGGTCAGTTATTTTGGTAAAACAGTACTGCAGAATCTTGGGTCATTTCCGTACGCCTATGTTATGCGCGAACTTCGTTACAACCAAGGTGAGCTGTGGGATCCAAAAAAGTTACACGAAACGCTAGTTGCATTGCGCGGCCTGGATGTTTTTGAGTCTGTGTATGTAATGCCTGATCATATGCAAATTGGCCAAGAAATACCCGTCATAATTAAATTCTGTAAACAAGATCCCTTTGAGCTACGGATTAGAGCCGGAGCAGGCTTGCAACAAGTTGGGAAAAATTTTCCTTTGGGCAGGGGAGTTACCTATAATTTGGGTACTACGTTTTTCTGCAAAAATCCATTCAATAGAGCTGATCAATTACTCTTTGATGCCGATTTCTATCGAACCCATCAATCGATTCAAGGAGAATATCGGTATCCATGGTTATTCAATAAACCAGTTCGAGGACTGATTCGCGGCTACAGCGTGCACTATGACCAACCCGGTTTTGTGGGAAGTCGAGAAGATTTGTATCACATACAACGGCAAGGATGCGTTGTTGGGGCCACCGCTTTTAACCGAGGGGTTGAGTTTACGGGCATTACCGGCATTGAATGGTTACAAACTACGGTAGCACCAGAACAAGCTAGAATAGCTTTAATAATAGGAGAAGCAATCGATTTTGATCCATTACTTTTTGCTGCAAAAATTCCTTATTTTCTTTTTGAACCTTCACTCATTGTTGACTATGTCGATAATAGATTATGTCCACGGTGCGGTTTTTTTACGCTTTTTTCTTGTAAGGGAATGTTGCCTCTTAATACCATATTCGCTCATGCTTATTTTGTACGTTTACAAGCCGAGCATGCGTGGTTTATGCCTTTGCATCCTCGGTTGGTCTTTGGTATGAGGCTTCGGCTTGGTTATATCTTCCATGCCAAATTTGATCATATTATGCCTTCTGAGCGTTTTTATCTTGGGGGAGCAAATTCGGTGCGTAGCTATAATACCGATTTGTGTCCGCCACTTAAGATCTTTTCTGATGAATATGGGGTTTGCCAGATTGCGCCACGAGGTGGAACGACGATGATGAATGGAAATTTGGAAGCGAGATTTTCGGTCACTAGAACATTTGAATGTGCCGTATTTCAAGATGTGGGATTTTTAGATGGTAGCCCCCAACGCTGGTTCAATCGCGATTTCTGGGTTGCGGGTACGGGATTTGGGCTTCGATACAATACTCCCCTTGGACCACTGCGTTTTGATATTGCGTGGAAGTGGAGAACTAATAGACTGGTAGAATCTTCGTATGCATGGTTCTTGCGTTTAGGCCAGGCGTTTTGAATGGCCCCAATTTTCGATAACTTTAATGAGATCAAGCATTTGAAAAAAAAGAGGTTCTGGGGAATAACAGGCAGTTGTACGTAAAGAGAAAAATATTGTCGATTTACTGTTTTTGCATTTGCGTAAAAAGCCTTTATTATTATATAAATGTCAAAATTTATTCCCCCATCCGTTCGCCCTGAGTGCCGAGCGCAGCGAGGTGTATCGAAGGGTTTTTTAATTGTCTGAATTTAGATGACTTATGATTATTGATGGTTTTTCTGTGTATATTCTCAGATGTGGTGACGGGTCATATTATGTTGGTCATACTGATAGTATTGAAAAAAGAATATCCGAGCATCAGCAGGGGTTAGGATGCGCATATACTTCTGAACGGTTGCCGATAGAAGTTGTATTTTTGCAACATGTTGGTTCGAGAGCTGAAGCAATTAATGCCGAGAGGCAGATCAAAGGTTGGTCTCGTAAAAAGAAAGAGGCCTTAATAAATGAGAAATGGGCTGAATTATCGGTATTGGCCAAAAAAAAGTTTAATAGGAACTAACCCTTCGATACACCTCGCTACGCTCGGCACTCAGGGCGAACGGAAACGGAATAAGAATAATAGGTAACGCATAAGTAGCTGGAATGATGTTTGTTTTAAAAAGTGCTGAGAAATTGAGATCAAATTTGTAAAATTTATTGAAAGAAGGAATTTCCCATGGCAGATCACCACCATAGTGAATCAAATTATAACCTTGAGCATGAGCACGAGCATACGTTACTTGAGGGAATTACCTGTCATCTACCGTATGCTATTTTTTCTGTGGCATTCTGTTTGGCGATATTAAACTTCTTGGGTTATCTCACCATGTCAACCACCGACGCTGCCACTCTGCAACGCGGTGCTCGCATGTTATTCCATTCATTCCACTTTCTCCACATAGTCTTTGCCGCCACTGGCACCCTTATTACCTATTATCGCTATTCAAAAAACATTATGGGTGGCTTATTGGTTGGCATTCTTTGTTCCATGACGTTCTGCACCTTGTCAGATGCTGTTATTCCTTACATTGGTGGTAATATGTTGGGAGTTGCCATGAGCTTTCACTTATGTTTTGTAACAGAGCTCAACAACATCATACCTTTCCTTGTGGTTGGTTTACTGAATGGTTTTGTTATGGGCAGATATCACCGCGGCAGCCATGGATTTTATTCGGTTTTTTCCCATTTTGTTCATATTTTAATCAGCTCTTTTGCATCAACCTTTTACCTTGTTGCTCATGGTTTGCCAGACTGGTATTCTAAAATTGGTGTTATATTTTTATTTCTGATTGTTGCGGTTGTAATTCCGTGTACATTGTCAGATGTTGTTGTGCCAATGGCATTTGCAAGGATAGGTAAAGGTGAGCGGAATTAGATTAGAGCGCGTCAGCAAGCGCTATCATGGCGAGCTCGTTATTGAAAATCTCAGTTTAACTATTAAAAGCGGTGAATTTTTTGCATTGCTTGGTCCTAGTGGTAGTGGCAAAACTACCATTCTGCGCCTGATCGCCGGCTTTGAGTCGGTTGATTCTGGGCGCATATTTCTGGGCGATCAAGATATCACCCACACGCCAATAAATGAGCGTCGCATCAACACGGTTTTCCAGAATTATGCATTGTTCCCGCATCTGAATGTTTTTGACAACGTTGCCTACTCTCAACGTATTCGCAACGTGCCTAAAAACATCATCGAGCAAAAAGTTATCAAAACATTAAAGACCTTTCATCTGGAAAAATATATTTATAAAGCAATTCACCAACTTTCCGGTGGCCAGCAACAACGCGTTGCTTTGGCTCGAGCAATAATTAATGAGCCTGAAGTGTTGCTGCTGGATGAACCGCTAGCCGCGCTTGATATGAACCTGCGTGAAAGAGTGTTGGTAGAATTAGTTGAATTACAAAGTACGCTCAAGACCACGTTTATTTATGTGACGCATGATCAGTTTGAAGCGCTTACTGTGGCTGACCGTATGGCGATTATGAATGAAAATGGGGAAATTGAGCAGATCGGCACGCCCAAAGAAATTTATGAATTTCCCATATCTTCTTTTGTTGCATCATTTGTAGGTACCAGCAATGTTATTCAAGGTTCCTTAGAGCTTGCAGCAAATGTCGCACGTGTCGTTGTGCAGGGGTTGGATGTTTTTGAAGCTGCTTTGCCAAAGCAACGTGATTGGCTTGTACAAGGTGGCAAGATATTGATGAGTATTCGTCCTGAGAAAATTGAAATTTCAAAAAAGCCCCTTGAAGGATTTGCCAATCATATTATCGGTACGGTCAAAGCAATTGTGTATAACGGTCGTTCAACTTCTTATCGCGTGCGCTTGCCTAACGATATGATGATCCAAGTATTTGAACAAAATGAAGAGCACTTCCCACAAGAGGTTATTGATTATGAAGATCAAGTGCATCTATATTGGCAAAAAGAGAATGTTATCTTGTTAGAGAAATGAGTGCAAGCGTGTTAAAATTTCTAGAAAAAGCACGTACCTATTTCGCTTTTATCGAGCTACGAAAGATGGGTACATTTTTTTTTGCATTACCAGCCATCATGTGGCAGGTGCTATTTTTATATGTGCCAATTGCAGCGATAATTACTATGAGTGTCATCAACAAAGTTGCGCCGGGCGCGTGGTACTCCCTAACATGGCAACATTATCATGAAATTTTGAACCCGCTATTTCTTAATATTATGTGGCGCTCACTCCTTCTTGCCTTGTGTACCTCAATGCTGTGTATGACATTTGCCTATCCCGTCGCCTATTTTTTAGCGTTGCGTGCAACGACCTGGAAAAATACTCTTTTGTTGTTACTCTTTTTGCCATTTTGGACAAATTTTCTCATTCAGGTATATGCATGGTTTTTTATTTTAGAACGCAATGGTTTTTTAAATCGTGTATTGCTGAAAGTTGGTCTTATCACTGAGCCCCTGCAGATCATGAACACACCAAGCGCCATTTATATTGTGATGTTTTTTTGTTATTTGCCTTTTATGATTATGCCTATTTATACGAGCTTGGAAAAAATTAACCGCCGTTTATTTGAGGCTTCCTATGACCTTGGGGCGACGCCGTGGCAGACATTTAAGCGTGTTATTTTCCCGCTTTCGATGTCGGGAGTAAAAACCGGTTTTTTTCTTGTGTTTATACCAACATTTGGTGAATATGTTATTCCGGCTATGTTGGGTGGCGGAAAAACATTCTATGTTGGATCATTACTTTCCTACTTTTTTATTGATAGTCCCAACATGCATTTAGGATCATCATTTACGGTAGTCAGCGGGTTTGTGCTGATTGTTGCTGTTGTGTTTATTACGATTATGTTTAAATGGCTGATGCGGTTGGCGCGCGGATAGCCAGAGAGAACAATTGGTTATGTGGAATAATTTAGGAATGAAAAGAGATAATTTAAAACCGTTCGTTACGGTTCGACTATGCTCACCACGAACGGATAAAATTATGTCTATGGTGTGTAATTGGTTAATGAGATTGGCGCGGGTAAATTTAATTCTTTTGAAGAAAAAATGATTGCAGAATGAGAAAGAATTGATTAAACCGTTCGTGGTGAGCATAGTCGAACCATGCTTCCGAATTTAGAATAAGCATATGTTGCCATTTTTTGTATATATTCTCAAATGTGCTGACGGTTCATATTATACTGGTCATACAGATAATCTAGAACAGCGTATTTCCGGACATGAATTAGGAAAAATAGCTTGCTATGCAACCGCACGTTTGCCAGTAGAATTAGTATTTGCACAACAATTTGCAACACGGGCTGAAGCCATAAATGCAGAGCATCGCATAAAGAAATGGAGCAGAGTGAAAAAAGAAGCTTTAATTAAAGAAGAATGGAATAAGTTAAAAGAGTCTGCGCGCGGCAGGACTGGATATATGAAGAAGGATCAAATTTCAAAATAAGGAAGCATGGTTCGACTATGCTCACCACGAACGGATTAAAAAATGATTTCGAATAGTCTCGTGTAAGGTCCAGGGTTTTGGAAATGCTCAACGTAAAAATTAAAAAATACATATCATCATTGTGGTTGCCATTCCTTGTCGCAACTACCTACGGATTCTTATATCTTCCCATTATCATCTTAGTTGTATTCAGTTTTAATGAAGGTACTTTTGCTTATTCTTGGCACGGATTCTCTCTTCGCTGGTATCATGCATTATATGAGTCGGTCGAAGTATGGAACGCCTTGTACACATCATTAGTTGTTGCTTTTTCTACTGTTGCACTCAGTTTAGTACTCGGTGTGCTATTTGTTTTTTATAGTGCACATTCTACCTTGGCAAAATTCTCTATTCTTTTTTATGGCACCTTAGCAGCTCCAGAAATTGTTGTTGCGGTTGGTTTGCTCAGTCTTTTTTCATTTCTGCAAGTACCCCTTGGCATGATTCCCCTCATCGCGGGTCACACATTGCTTGGTCTTGGCTATGTTATTCCTATGGTACATACCCGATTTTCTGAACTTGAACCACAGTTGATGGAAGCCTCGCTTGATTTGGGTGCTACTAAAGTGCAAACTTTTTTTCGCATTATTTTGCCGCTCTTGTTTCCAGCATTATTAGCTTCGGGTCTTTTGGTATTTATAATTTCGCTTGATGATTTTTTAATTTCCTTCTTTTGTTCAGGTGCATCCAGTTTAACACTGCCCATGTATATTTTTTCGGTATTGCGCACGGGCGCAACGCCACTCGTGAATGCATTGGCGACCTTATTATTATGTATTAGCAGTCTGTGTGTGATTATTTTTAGTTCATTACGCGTGAAATCGCAGATGTATTAACTATGAATGTGCGTACCTACTTTTCATCATCTCTTCTTTTTGCCAGTAGCATATTGTTATGGCTTGCCATAATTATGGCATTTCTCTACCTGCCACGCTTTGCAGCATTGCTGCACACAACTAAAAGTCTTAACATTTTTACTTTTCCGCGCGTAGTTGACGCCCAAAAGCTTGCTGAATTCGAGCGTGAAACGGGCATCAAAGTATATGTTAATTACTACGAAAATAACGATGAGCTGTTAGTAAAAATGCGACAAACAGGTGGTGGAGAGTATGATCTTATTTTTCCTTCGGACTTCGCCGTTGAACAACTTATTAACGAAGGACTGTTGCAACGCATTGACAAAAGCCGATCCCACGTTATCAAAGACATTCATCCTGCATTGCTCCATAAATATTATGATCCACAGAATGACTACAGCATTCCATATCTATGGGGGTTATATGGTATTGGTTTTGATAAAAAATATTTTAGTTCATCTACTCACGACAATTCTCTCGCTAGACTTACCCAGACCTTGTCAAAGGGGTGGGCATCCATTTTTGATGAGTCACTAATTTTCTATCGCATTGGCATGGTTAATAATGCAAGCGAAGCTATTTTGCTTGCAGCATTGTATCTTTTCGGTTCCATAGATAATCTTGATGCGTCCAAATTTGAACGCATTAAACAGCTTCTTATCAAACAAAAAAAATGGGTGTACGCCTATACTGATATGGGTACCGATTACCTCTTGCTTTCGGGTAGCTGCCCGCTTGTTGCTGGGCTTATCAATGATGTTTTGGCAGCACGTAAAATTGACCAAGATCTTGACGTTATAATTCCACAAGAAGGCACATTCATGGTAATTGATAACATTGCCATTCCACATAAGACAACCAAAACTGACATGGTATATGCTCTTATCGAATTTTTGTATCGACCAGCAATTTTGAAACATCATGTTGATCTCTTTGCGCATTATCCACCAATGATGCAAGGCGTTCTT
Source organism: Candidatus Babelota bacterium (assembly GCA_013287855.1). Classification (GTDB taxonomy): domain Bacteria; phylum Babelota; class Babeliae; order Babelales; family Vermiphilaceae; genus JABDCY01. Next base: position 28,098 of record JABDCY010000002.1, read on the forward strand.
GCCACGGAGCATGAGCAAGCGGCATTTTCATTATTGACCTCACTTCCACGTATCGAATTTTTTAGGAATGTGATTCCCGAGCATACGTTACAAGATATTTGGCTTGCGCTCAAAGCAGTGGCATGATCCCGATCATTCTAAGACTTTCCTGCCCTGCCGCCACTGTCAAAGGCGACATAAGATTAGTCGAAGTGCCGATTTTGTGAGGCGGAGCGAAGTATTCGGCAAAATTCTTGACAGCGTTTGGTGCTGGACATTAGATTTCGATTATTGTGCTGCAAGCAATATCATTAAATTTTTAGCTTCGTAATGTATGTATATAAAGATTGACAATATGCAAGAAAATTTCTAAGACTGTTTTGAACTATAATTTTGTTGTGAAGCAAATTTTTTATAAAATCTATTTATGAGGAGAGGAGTTGAATGCGAGCAGATACGCTTTTCTATGCCGGTGTTTTCACACCGTTTTTCTCTTTAACTGATGGATAATTAAATATTAAATACGCCAAAGCATTGGTAGATGCGCGTGGCGAAAAAAATTGTTGTTGATGTTTAACTAATTAAAAAAAGGATGAGCTTATGAGGAAAAATTTTCTCAGAACGAGCTTGCATCTTGTCTGCATAGGACTCTTGCTGACAAATGCTCGACAAATCTTAAGCGGACCATGTCTTGGGCCTATACCTTGGCCGGGTACTAGTCAAACTGATACAAGTTTGATAATTAACGCTGGTACGACAACTCTTGCAGCCGGTGGTACTACTATTAGAGCTGCTTCATGCGATCTTACCATACAGGATACCCTTCCAGGATCCACGGTACAAGGTAACGGCGGCGGAGCTTCTGTTTTATATCTCATGGCAAACAACGGTCATACCATAACCTTTAATCTCGCCAATCCGTTAAATTTCTTTGGTTCTGTGCCAGCTGGTGCTAACCGAGAACTTCTCATCATCGTGGGTACAGAAACTCCACTGAATCCTGGTTCGGTGACGTTTAATGTACCGGATAATACAACGGTAAATTCGCTCGTATTTGGCGCGGCTCCTGGTGGTAGCGGTACTAAGCTCTATCTTGTGATGCAAGAACCAAATGCACTACCTACAAATCCATTTACCGCATTAATTTTTCAACGTGCAAATGCCGCAAGTGCTAATGATGCGACTATAGAAGTTGGTCAAGGTTCTCTCATCGGTTACCTTGCGCCAACATCATTCCTTAGTGGATCAGAGGAGATAGGTACTATCTTCTTTAATCCAACTAATATAGGTTCAGGCGGTAACTTTGGTAAGCTCAACTTGTTGATCGACAACGGTGGTGGCGTAGCGGTGTTTGGTAGTTTAATAACACCATTCGGAACGGCCGTTACTTCTATTACCTTGGCAAATATTGATCCAACAATACTCGCCGGAGAAGGAACGTCACAAGGCGCAATTCCTACGGGTGCTGGATTTGAGGTAATAAATGTATCATCAGCTGGTACCGTTGTTCCGTCCTTCCTGGTTATTGACAACCAAAACCAAATTTATCCAAGCTTGAAATCAGATCCATTCTGTTGCAATCTCTCAACTCCTACAGTGAGTACCGGTTTTGTCATTGGTGCGAACGGTATTTTAGCTATCGATGCTGACGCCTACGTAGAATATGTGGGTACTGCAACCAATACGTGTTTGGTTTCAACGTGTACACAACTCTCACAAAGTTCCATCAAGCCGCGCAATGCATCCGCTCTGATCATCGATGGTCTCAGTCCACGTTATGAAACTAACTGTAACACGGACCCAGAAACATCAGCTCTTATTCTCTTTGCCCCTTTCTCAGGTCTGTATTTTGTATCAGGTGTTGACAAGAATGGTGTTGTTGAGAATTACAATGGCGTACCATTTGCAATAAACCCTGCGCTCAGAACGCCAGGCACCGGTAACTTTGTGCTTGATGTTGAAGGTCTGTTGACCGTAACAACCGACGACACGCAATTCCCAGGTCGCAACGCTATTGAAATATTATCATTGGCAGTTAATCAAACAGGCGGACCTGTACGTCAAGATGTTGGCGCTCCATTTGTTTTCCCAATGCGTACATTCCAACGTGATGCTAATGGCAATTATATTCAATACAACTGTGGTGCGTTCCTCATTAATGATCGCGTGAACTTGTTCAACGTGACTTTAGTTCATTCAGATACTTGTCACCAAGTCTTTGAAAATGATGATGTCAACTCAGAACCAACCTATGTTGGTGGTGAGCACTGGTTGTTATGTGGTACTGGCATTCGTCCAAAGATTGCGTTCTACAACAGCCAATTCTATGTAGAAAATAGTGTTGCACTTACGGGTGTTGATCTCTTTGTACCATTTGGCTTCCCATATTACGATGATCCATCAGGCAACGTCAGCGACTTCCAATTCTTCCAAAATGGTAAAGTAGTTGACAATTGCACGGGTCGCCAAATGATTTTGGGTACCTTGATTGGTTCAACCGCATGCGATAGTTGTACTATCATAAGCAGAGACGCACACTTAGATATTTTCTCTGATTGCGTGTTCCCTGGTCCTGGCAGACCTCCGCTTGAATTGCTCTTAACAACCACATGGAATACCGGGCTCGTTACACAAGGCATCGGCAATGGATTCCCAACACAATACGACTTGCAAAATATCTATCTAGGTTGGGCAAGCAATATCTCAATTGGTAGAGAAGACAGCACCGATTTTGGTACCAATCCCGAGTTGCTCATCGATGGCAATTACTTCTCGTTCTCGACACGTGGTGGACTCACCTGCACACCAGATCTTTCTAACGTGACAGGTCAAGGTGGTATCTTTGTAGACACTAATGGACTTATTTCTATTGCTCCATTCAACCGTGCTACCTTCTCGGCTATGGTTACTAAGAATCGTAATGGTTCCGTTAACTTGCCAAAGAATCAAGTATTCTTTAACGTGCGCGAAGGTGTTGCAGAATGGCGTCTTGATCTGACCGATCCTACACAACGCGTCATTATTCCTGCAAACAGCACATTCGAAACCTACACCTTGAACTGGCTTGCAACAACTAAGGATTATGCAAACTTCATGCCATATGACACACCAACAGCTTATGCTTGTTCATGTCCAACAGTGACAAGAATGAACGTTTCTTCATTGCCAACCGTTGCAGGTGAAATTAATAAATTCATCTTGCAAGGTTCGCGCTTTGGTTGTCCTGCTTCGTTGCTCGTTGACTGTGGTTGGATTAAAGAGCTTGTGTTCTTAAAAGAATTCAACGCTGGCGAAGAACCAACTGCTGTAGTTGTGCTTCAAAATGAAGGACGCATTGGTGTTGGTACTGATGAAACTGATACCGATTCGATCTTTGCACAAACACGCTTTGGTGTTAATGGTTACCAAATCATCGCAAATGGTGATGGTCAAATCGACTTGAACCAAGATATGGTGATCGACAATGTCTGCACTATCTTGAAAGGTCCAGACTTTAATAGTACGAGTACCAATAGACTCATATTTAATTCTGTTGAACCTCGTTCATTGACCGTGAGACCAAATGGTTCGCTTAACCTCATGTCATTTACCAGTACAGATACTATCGTATTCAAAGGTAATATTAATCTGGTATTTGAACCGGGTTCACGACTCATTTTAGGTACCGGTGTAACAGTGCGTTTTGAAGAAAGTGCACAAATTACTATTGAACCAGATTTCAGCTGTCATCCTGTTAATGGTACTTCGGTACAACAAACCAACTGTCAACGAGTTCGCTGGGTAGGCCAAGGTACAATAGTCTTGGATGGTAATACTCAAATGACACTTAACCGACATGCATACCTTGGTATAGAAACACTTGTCAGCTCAAATCAAATTCTCGAAGGGGATACCTGCAATCCTACCGATTTAGGTTGCACTGTAACCTTGACCAATATTGCTCTGCAAGTTCTGGGTAATGCACAGGTACGACAAGGTGATGGCTTTGCTGTACCAGGTGGTATCTTGCAAGTGGGTAACGTCTTCACGCCATTTGATACTAATAATGGTACGTTTATCTTCAATCCGACAAATCCATTTACTCAGTCGCAAATATTCTTCTCCATCCTGATCAATGGATCAAATGCAAGATGGCGCATGGGCTCGCAAGCAATGCTCGGGTTGGGTGTAGGTATTGCCAACGATGTTGATAACAGACAAAACAACTGGCTGGTTGATACCCTTAATGATGTGGTTTCAATAACCTTAACCTTCAGTGATGGTACCTTTGTCATGAATCATGCAGTTGATGGTACCAATCCTGCTAATGAGCTTATGGCTATTGGTAATACCGCTACTCGCTATAATCTTGAACCAACCGTTAACGAAGCGCTGGATGGGCTTGTCCTTGGTGGCGGCAACGTCGTACTTATCGACCCTGCGCCAATAACATCGGGCCCAACCTGTTTTGCAGATTGCACAAGCTTGCCATGCATAACCTCGGCATGCGTAACTGGCACCTCAATCTTTGCTCCAACAACGATCAGACCTGGCGTATTCCAATGCCCAGGAGGAGCTGGTGGATTATGCATAAATAGTTGTAATGGTACGGCATTCCCAGCATTTGCAGTTTCATGCTCAACGCTGGGTGGTCAGCTACTGCAAGGCGAACTTGATACTCAACTGACCCCACTAAGATCGCCAAATACTCGTACCACAAACATTAATGGTCTTGTGCTTCAGGGTACGGCAGTTGCTCCAATAGTACTTTCCACGTGCGGTGTTTCTGCGCCTCGGGTTCGCGCTTGCTTCTTGGCATCTTCTCAAGCAACTTCAGCAGGCTCAGGTGCTCTCCCGATTGATCCTGCAGCCGATCCAATTGTCAATCCATTGACTCCGCTTCAGCTCTTTACCTTGATCTCGGGTCCGAGTGTTACTAACCTTGATCAATTTGCAGCAACGCTAGCGCCAGATGGAACTGCTGCCAAGAGTGTTCTCACTGTATTAAATGATTCTGGTACGATATTTAGAGATTCAGTATTAAGAATCTTAGATGGTAACGGTTTGCCGGTTAGCGTCACCAATTCCGCGGAATCTAATGGTGCGGTGCTTCTAATATCGCCGCGACTTGCTGCTGATAACACACGACAAACTCCAGAACTACTTGAATTATCACAAGCAACGCTTCCTTCCGGTGCGCCAGTAAACTAAATGACATTAAGGAGTAGCTCTATAAAAAGAGCTACTCCTTCAACAAAACGAAATAAAGGTATGTTATGAGTAACACAAGGAGAGCTATGAAAAATAGAATTCTCGCGCTAACAGCTCTTTTAGGCGCAAGCTGCGGTTCGCTGTTTGCTACTGTCACAGAGCTGCGCACGCCACTGATGGTGGTGCAAGATTTTGGTCCATCGCACTATAGGCTTGGGCCGGTTGATGAAGATGCATGTTGGTCATTTGACACCTTCTTTGCATTATATGCACGTAGAGCAGATCGCGGCTTTGGCAATGTGTGTGGCACAACCCGCTGCACCTCGTCACTGTCTACTTTATTCTTTGGCGCTGATCAATTTGCGGTAATTCAGTCATTTGCTGGTGGTATGGGCAGTGTGCCAGGTAATATTTTTGTAAACATCTCAACTATTACTCCGTCGTTCCATTATACCGAAAAAGGTTTGGCGGCTGGATTCCATGTTGAAAGCGACATGGGTTGCGGCTGGAGAGCTGGTGCCCGTGGTGTCTTGCCATTTAACATGAGTAGAATTGATCTAGATTTGGATTGTCAACCACTAGAAAATGCAGCAGCGCCAGTTTTAGAAGTGCAACAACGTGTTGATCCACAAATACCAGTACCAGCAGGCACAACTTTAGTTCCAGCTGGCGTATCGGCTGGTACGAATGTAGTCCTTAATCCTTTGACAACAACAGCCGCTGTGTATGCATATCGTCTCGATTTGTTAACAGCATTACAAAGACTCGGTCTTAACCAATCTTTAGTGAATTATGCAAATCCGAATTTTAGTAATGATATTACGATTAACAGCGTTGATATAACAAATGTGACGACAAAATCTAATCAAACTATTCCACCGACTACATTTACAAATCCTGCAGGCGTCTTTTCATTTACTTTAGGTTTCCCGCAAAATGCAACGCGCTCAGTTTATGCTGTGCGTAGCACTGATGGGACTATAACTAGTATTCTTCCAGCACTTACGGGCAATTACACAGAACCTCAGGGTGCTATAACTGCATTTGCACCAGATGAGTGGAGTATTGCTCGTGATGTTGCTCCTGATGCAAGTGTAAACGCTGATGGTTCAGGCGGTGTCAATGGCAACCGTTTAGCGTTCAATACCGGTACCAATTATTCTGCACTTGGTGCCAACCCTGCTGCGCAACGGCAGCTCTATATTATTCCTAATTCAAATGGTTTTGGTCAGCTTCTACCTATTGCATCGCAAATTAAGCAAGCAGTTGATAATATTATTGCACTTGAAGTTACAACTCTTGGTACTAATCCAGCGCTTCTCTTCTTACAACAAAATTGTATTGATTTATGTTCTGCAAATCGTCGTCGTTTCAATGGTCTTGGCGATTTTGATACCGATATTTATATTGCGTATGACCGCGAAGATATGTGCGGTTGTGGCGATGCATCGGCTGAATTGTACTTAGGTGTGCGTTGGCCAACAGGTCGTCGCGTGTGCAACCCTGGCTATGTGTTCCAAATTCCATCGGGCAACAATGGACACTATGAAATCAAGGGTGAGTTAGACTTATATTGGAGACCATTTGATTGGCTTGGTATCCATACCTATGTAGCTGGGTATTATGCACTTCCTCGTGTTGAGCTTAAAGCTGCGTCATTCTTGGGTGCAACTATCAAAAACATCGGACCTGCAGTGTCTGCCCGCGTCTCGTGGGCGCATGTTGTGTACCATCTTGATGCTACCTTCTTCTCCCCATGTTTCTGTGATTTAGGTGTGATGGTGGGTTATGAATTGTATGCAAAAGGCAGAGACAAAGTTTGTTTCTGCAATGCTACTGCTCTTGATTTCAATGGAACTCCACAACTCCTTGATCCAAATATCCTGCAGTTTGGCACCAATGCGTTTAGTAATAAGATCCGTGGTGAAGTATTCCATCGCTGGGATTGTATAGATCTCTTTGTCAATGCTTCCCAAGTTGTTTCGGGTCGCAATATATTTAAAGAAACTGAAGCAAACTTAGGTGTACAAATCTGGTGGTAAGCTGATTTTAGTCAGGGCAATTGCTATGCAAATAATGTGGTGTCAAATAACTAAACGACAATCGCGCAAAGCTCTAGCAGTTGCCCTGATAAGTAGTTTATCAAGGATTATTAAAGTAAAAGTATGTCACATTTAAAATCAGAAAAGGGGAAACTCAATATGAGGAACTTGTTCTCACTCAACAACATAACACGATTGAGCTGGGGAGTGTCGCTGACACTGATACTCAGTCTTAGCATGAGCGTGGTACAGGCCGATCCATCAAAAGCTAAACGCTCGCAAGAACAACGCGCAAAAGATGAACGCGCAGCGCGCCCGGATGCTCCAATTGCCGGTGTCGTAGTTGCAAGCCAATGTTTTAGTCCTGCTCCGTCGCTAAGCAATGCTTGTGAAGAGCAAATAGAAATTAACTGCTGTTTCACCGTAAGTAGCAAAATTGATGCTTGCTGTCTGACATTGAACAGCAAAATCGATAATTGCTGTACCACGTTAAATAGTAAAATCGATAATTGCTGTGTAACTCTCAACAGTAAAATCGATAACTGCTGTGTAACATTGAACAGTAAAATTGATAATTTAACCGGCATTGTAATTAATGATTTTGGTGGTACGTTCACCGCACTTAATGCGTGTTGCACCACGTTAAATAGCAAGATTGATAACTGTTGTGTAACTCTCAACAGTAAAATTGATAATTGCTGTGTAACGTTGAACAGTAAGATTGATAACTGCTGCGTGACTCTGAACAGTAAGATTGATAATTTAACCGGCATTGTAATCAATGATTTTGGCGGAACGTTCACCGCACTCAATGCATGCTGCACCACGTTAAATAGCAAGATTGATAACTGTTGTGTAACTCTCAACAGTAAAATCGATAATTGCTGTGTAACGTTGAACAGTAAAATCGATAACTGCTGCGTGACTCTGAACAGTAAGATTGATAATTTAACCGGCATTGTAATCAATGATTTTGGTGGCACTTTCACCGCACTTAATGCATGCTGCACGACCTTAAATAGCAAAATCGATAACTTGACTGGTATTGTAATCAATGACTTTGGCGGAACCTTCACGGCTATTAATAATCTAGGTTGCAGAATTCTTTGTTCTATTAGGACATTCTCTAATCAAATAAATAGTAAAATCGATAACTGCTGCACAACCTTGAATAGCAAAGTTGATAACTTGACAGGTCTTGTATTCAATGACTTTGGTGGCACCTTTACCGCAATAGCTGCAATAGGCAGCTTTACGCAATGTTGCTTCACCTTAAACAGCAAGATTGATAACTGCTGTGTGACATTGAATAGTAAGATTGATAACTTGACCGGCCTCGTATTCAATGACTTTGGCGGCACGTTCACCGCACTCAATGCATGCTGCACAACATTGAACAGTAAGATTGATAACTTGACAGGTTTAGTGTTCAATGATTTTGGCGGCACGTTCACCGCAATAAATGCAATATCTGTTGCAAATGCTGCGTGTTGCTTCACCTTAAACAGCAAGATTGATAACTGCTGTGTGACATTGAATAGCAAGATTGATAATTTGACCGGCCTCGTATTCAATGACTTTGGTGGCACGTTCACCGCACTCAATGCATGCTGCACAACATTGAACAGTAAGATTGATAACTTGACAGGTTTAGTGTTCAATGATTTTGGCGGCACGTTCACCGCAATAAATGCAATATCTGTTGCAAATGCTGCGTGTTGCTTCACCTTAAACAGCAAGATTGATAACTGCTGTGTGACATTGAATAGCAAGATTGATAACTTGACCGGCCTTGTGTTCAATGACTTTGGTGGCACCTTTACCGCATTGAATTCGTGCTGCACAACCCTAAATAGCAAGATTGATAACTTAACTGGTCTTGTGTTCAACGACTTTGGCGCAACTTGGACAATACTTGCTGCAGGCTTTGGCACCTCAAACAGCAAGATTGATAATTGCTGTGTCACCTTGAACAGTAAGATTGATTCGCTCAATGGCCTTGTGTTCAATGACTTTGGCGGAACCTTCACTGCATTAGCAGCCGGACAAGCTGCAGGCGCTGCATGTTGCGTGACCTTGAACAGCAAGATTGATTCTCTCAATGGCCTTGTGTTCAATGACTTTGGTGGAACCTTCACCGTGCTTAATGCGTGCTTCACCACATTGAATAGTAAGGTTGATAACTTAACGGGCTTAGTGTTCAATGACTTTGGTGGAACCTTCACGGCACTAGCTGCAAATACATCAGCAAATTTTGCGTGCTGCACAACCTTGAACAGTAAGATTGATTCGCTCAATGGTCTCGTGTTCAATGATTTTGGAGCAACCTGGACGTTGATTGGTAATACTTCTGACACTGTTGCACCTGCAACATTGCTCACGGTATTAGATGTGAATGCGACAACGACCTTTGATGTAATTCAATGGTTGAAGTTGATTTACTTTAAGGTTAAGTAATAACCGATAACTAATGACTCAAACGAGCTACGCATACAACGCGTAGCTCGTTTTCTTTAATCCATTTTTCTTTCAGTAAAAAAACAAATTAACCACTTCATTAATTGCAAGCTGGAAGAAACGCTTGACCTTGAAGTGGATAATTATTTATGTATAGCATGATGATACTTATCAAGAATATAAAAGGAGAGATGGTTATGAGAAGATTTGCACGCAACGCTACAAAACGATTTATGTGGGGAATCTCAATTTTCTTGCTTCTTTATCTAATAGAGTCTGCGGCACACAATGCCCATCAAACGCAAACTCGAGCAGTTCGCCCAGATGCGCCAATTGCAGGTGTGGTTGTTGCTAACGAATGCCAAGGTTGTGCGACAACGAGTTGTGCAAGCGCACTAGAACTTGCATGTTGTGCGACAGTGAGTAGCAAGATAGATGCATGTTGTGTAACTTTGAATTCTAAAATTGATGCCTTGACAAATATAGATGTAGTAACGCAAGCATTGGTTATTTCATTGTTTGGTTCTGTTAATATACTTAACAATGTAGTTGCTGATGAGTTTAGCGGCACATTTACTGCGCTCAATGCATGTTGCACCACTTTGAATAGCAAAATTGATAACTTGACAGGTCTTGTGTTCAATGACTTTGGTGGCACATTCACCATTATTGGTAATGTCTATGATGCAGGCGTGCAAATTGCTGGTGGAGTAACACCATTTGCAGGCAGCACTGTACCATTTACGAGAGGCGCTCAAGTTGATGCAGCTAATCTGGATGTAATTCAGTGGCTTAAAACATTGTATAAAATGATAGCAGTGATGAACGTTCCTTTTGGTCCGACAGCAACGTCTGATTACATGCAGCAATAACAATATAGCGATCATTAAAAAAGATCCTCTCAAAAAAAAGAGAGGGTCTTTTTTAACGATCATATATATTCTGTATGTGAATGCTTGACAGAGGAAATGTTTATTGTTTATGTATAACGTATGGTGTCAAAATAACAGAAAAAATAAAGGAGAAGTTCATTTTTTTTAGATCAAATTCAGGTCATTAATATAGTTTAGTAAGCGAAGTTTAAAGTTATTAAAAAAAAAGGAGAAGCTTTCGATGAGAAGCATGACCAAAAACAAATTAGGTTTACTACTTGCATGTCTTGGTGCTGGATTACATATACCATTCCTGCAAGCGACAACGCCTGTTAATGCTCAACAAAACCAAGGTTGTCATCAAATAATAATTCCTCTTGCAAATGAAGTCGATCAAATTGGTGCCATAGTATCTCAACAAGATCAGAGCGGAACCTTTACAGCAATTCAAGCAGTACAAAACTGCTGCACCACCGTAAGTAGCAAAGTTGATTCACTCAATGGTCTCGTGTTTAATGACTTTGGTGGCACCTTCACAGCACTAGCTGCCGGACAAAACAGTAACAATGCATGCTGCACCACCTTAAACAGCAAGATCGACTCACTCAATGGCCTCGTGTTCAATGACTTTGGTGGCACCTTCACAGCATTAGCTGCCGGACAAAACAGTAACAATGCATGCTGCACCACCTTAAACAGCAAGATCGACTCACTCAATGGCCTCGTGTTCAATGACTTTGGTGGTACCTTCACAGCGTTAGCTGCCGGACAAAACAGTAACAACGCATGCTGCACCACCTTGAACAGCAAGATTGACTCACTCAATGGTCTTGTGTTCAATGACTTTGGTGCAACTTGGACCATACTTAATGCGTGTTTCACGACCTTGAATAGCAAGGTTGATTCACTCAATGGTCTTGTGTTCAATGACTTTGGCGGAACATTTACTGCAATAGCTGCAGGACAAAATAGCAACAACGCATGCTGCACCACCCTAAATAGCAAGATCGATTCACTCAATGGTCTTGTATTCAATGATTTTGGTGGCACGTTCACGGCACTCGCTGCAAATACATCGGCAAATTCTGCGTGCTGCGCTACCTTGAACAGCAAGATCGATTCACTCAATGGTCTCGTGTTCAATGACTTTGGTGGCACCTACACAGCACTTAACGCATGCTGCACAACCTTGAATAGTAAGATTGATTCGCTCAATGGGCTTGTATTCAATGACTTTGGTGCAACTTGGACAATACTTAATGCGTGTTTCACGACCTTGAATAGCAAAGTTGATTCACTCAATGGTCTTGTGTTCAATGACTTTGGTGGAACATTTACAGCAATTAATGCATGCTGCACGACCTTGAATAGTAAGGTAGATAAGATATGCGGTATGGTGTATAACGACTTTGGAGCAACTTGGACCTTAATTGGTAATACCAGTGATGCATCGGCTATAGGTGCTGGTTCTGTAACACCTCCATCTGGTATTGGTTTACCTTATCAAACGGGAGCTTCTGTTGATGCTGCAAACATCGATGTTATTGCATGGCTTAAGACAATATATAGAGTTGCGGCATTTGCATCGGCGGGTAATTATATCCCATAATTAATTACCTAGTCACTTTCGAGAACGATACTAGAGAATCGAGCTACATGTTAAAACGTGTAGCTCGATTCTCTATTTTATTCTATGCTAGTTTCATAAGATAATGTGAATTCGATATGGAACAATCTCTAGATCCGGTCATGGTGAGTGATTTGCGTAGCTTTGCGAAGCAAATCGTATCGAACCACCCTTCGATATGCCGCTAAAGCGGCTACTCAGGATGACTGGAATAATATGGTGCCTCTCATGGAACACAAAAATAAATTTTATGTAACAACCCCCATTTATTATGTGACAGCAAAACCGCATTTGGGTTCTCTATATTCTACCGTGCTTGCCGATGTTGCAGCTCGTTGGAATAAACTATTTAGTAAAAAAGTGTTCTTCTTAACAGGAACTGATGAACATGGCCAAAAAATTGCCGAAGCTGCCGCGCACGCGGGAAAATCTCCCCAAGAATTTGTGGACAGTTTTATTCATCCTTACAAAGACATGTGGCATCGTTATCACATCGACTACACCAAGTTTATCCGCACTACCGACGAATATCACAAAAAAGCAGTGCAGCAGTGGATAGAAATTCTCATGAAAAAGGGAGATGTGTATAAGTCGTTTTATGAAGGTTGGTATTGTACGCCCGATGAGACATTTGTAACGGCTAAAGAAGGATCCTCTTCAGACGAAGCACCATCGTGTCCCAGTTGCGGGCGCATAACGCAACGGGTTTCAGAAGAAACCTACTTTTTTAGACTTTCTGCCTATCAAGACAAATTGCTCAAATTTTACGAAGAGCATCCAGATTTCATCATCCCCAAAGAGCGTGCACATGAAGTGGTGAACTTTGTGCGAGGAGGGCTCAAAGACTTGAGCATCTCGCGTACTACTATCACGTGGGGTATTCCGTTCCCTGGAGATGCCAAACACGTGACCTATGTCTGGGCTGATGCGCTTAATAATTACATCACCGCTATTGGCTGGGGCCAACAGGCCAAAAAAGATGAATTTAATTTTTGGTGGCCTGCCGATGTGCATATCTTGGGTAAAGATATCGTGCGCTTCCATGCCATTTACTGGCCCGCATTTTTGATGGCATTAGATTTGCCTTTGCCAAAACATCTGCTGGTGCATGGTTGGATTACGGTTGATCAGAAAAAAATGTCAAAATCTTTTGGCAATGTGGTTGATCCAGAAATTTTGCTCGAAAAATATGGCGCAGATCCTGTGCGCTATTATTTAGTGCGTCAGATGGCGGTCAACAGTGATGGCGATTTTAGCTATCACGATGTACAAGAGCGCATCACCTCTGATCTTGCCAATGATTTGGGCAATTTATTAAATCGCATGGTGACGTTAGCATTGAAGCACGAACAAAAACAAATTCTGGCACCAAAGCACTGGTCTGCAGAATCTATTCATCTGCGTGACGAATATTACAATATGCTGGAAGATCTCAAAAAACACATGCACGATTATATGTATCACCTTGCTCTCGCTCGTGTGTGGAAATTTATTCATCAGGTGAATGCATATTTCCATGGCAAAGAACCGTGGAAGCTTGCAAAACATGAACTTGCTGATTTTATTGAAGTGCTCTCAGCAACTGCGCATAGTTTGTATGCAGTTGCAATTGTTCTTTGGCCTGTGATGCCAACAAAGATGGAGCAGTTACTCGCAAGCTTAGGAAAAAAAATAGCACTTGAGGGTGATCAGCTGCAGAAGTTAGAAGAATCACCATGGGATATGACATTTTCTTTGCAGCAAGGTGAAACGTTATTTATAAAACCCCCAGAAATAGTTCAGGAACCAATGACATCTCAAGAAACTATCGAAACAAAATCCACATCACCAACCATCAACATTGATGATCTTACCAAAGTTGAGTTGCTTGTTGGTACCATCGAACAGGCGCAAGAAGTTCCAAAATCGAACAAGTTGTTACAACTTCAGGTCAATTTTGGTTCTTTGGGCATGCGACAAATTTTGTCCGGCATCAAACAGTCATATTCTGCTCAAGAGGTCATCGGCAAACAGGCGGTTTTTGTGGTCAATTTAGAGCCACGGCTGATGATGGGACTTGAATCTCGAGGCATGTTATTGGTTGCAGAAAGCGAAGATGGCCAGGCAAAAATAATTACTCCGGCTGCTCCTGTACCTAATGGAACGCGGCTAAAATAAAGCAAAGAGCTCCAGTTTGGGGGAGCTCTTGTTTTTTAGACAATTTATTGTTTGCTTTGTAATTGTACAATTTTTCTATCTTTGTTTTCTTCTTGTGCTTGTAATATTTTCCAGTTTAACTCACGAACAATTCGCGTCATGTTTTGATATTCTTCTGAATTTTCATTAAGTTTTTCTAATTGTTCAAAATCAGAGGTAAGAGTTGCTAATGAGCTGTAGCTTATAGCGCTATATTTTTTTTGCAGAACTTTTTTTGTACTGTGCAAAGAGCATACCCGACACCATAATTCAGACGTCTGTGTGTAAATATTAAGAAAGCCTTTATTTCTGGTTTCATCACTTTCTTCCATAGCGAGAGTATGAAAATTACTACCTATTGTTCCGAGGTTTAATTGAATATTATTGGTAATTCTGTGTATTTGCATGAGCTTTTCATTAACGCAGACGGCTTCTGTACATTGCTCTTTTTTTTTGTCGTCCATCGTTGATATTCGGGAAAATGCAAAAATAATTCCTCCAACAACAAGTATGTTTATCTTTCCCATAACTCCTCCTCGATAAAAATAATTAATGATGCAATTTTATTCAAAATAAATAATATCCGCAAAAAGATGATTTCTTTTTTCTACCTATATCGGCTTGCGATAATCGCTTGTTTGCTTTTTGGATGTTCTACACGTACCAAGCCTGTCGATTCGATAGTGATTGCCAGATGGCTTATAGAATTTTCAAGCATCATCGAATCCAAATAATAAATATCAAAATTGTGAGCAAGATAAGCGTGCAGCAGTCTTGTTTTATCGGATTTTTTTTCTTGTTTGAGCACTATTTTTATCACGTCATCTTTTTGTGCAAGAGGGTGATTAATTGAAAAAGAAACACCGCTATATTGTTTTTGTTCATCCAGCAACAGAGACAAACTATGTTCATTAAATATGGTACCTAGATCTGGCGTTTCGAGTTGTTCTACGGCTGCAAGAGTTACAGGATCTGAGCAGTGACTTGTATCGAGAACATCGTTGTCGACTTCTTGTAAAGTATTTGAAAAATCTTTGAGCGGATACGCTTGTCCAGATTTGTTGAAATATGCAGCTCTTGAGTATGCGACATACAAAATATCGCGTTGCCATTCGATCGCACGCAATTGTGCAAAAAGATACATAAGATTTTTTATATACGCGCCATGTGCCCACTTGTCGCTGCAAAGTGCAAAAATTATCGCATCAGCATGTTTGTCGTCAGGCTGATGATTAAAGAATAGTTCGGAGCAAATATAGGGCGTTATGTGTACATCCGGGGTTAGCTGGAGTAAAGGTCGTGGATTGTGTGCCTGCGAAAGAGGAGCTTTTCCCGCATCAAGTGATGCTAGCAATGGAAAGCCAAAAATCGAGGGCACGTGCTCAGTAAATAGCATGGTATGTCGTTTATCAAAGTAGGAAATCATGTTGTTAGGTTGTAACCAATACAAGGTATTAAATTGTTCTAGGCCACACGAACGATAAGCACCAATAAGAAGCTGAACGGGTCGATCGCTCATGTTTGACAAAATAAGCGACCTCACATGATCATGTGCCAAATGTGTTGTTTGAAATCCATCTTCGGGAATTACGATAATATCTATCGCTGCCTCTTGAGCGAGCACCTGCCTGATATACCTTGATAATATTTGCGCAGCCCGCGAGAGGCATACGTCACGAGTGATGCTGCGCGGAATATAGCCAATTCTTGATAACCAAGTAGGTGGTGGTTGAGAATGTTGTTCAAAGAATGTCATACCGAGCCAAGCAGTGGTGAGCAATAACCATAACACCATAATTTTGATGGATGTACGCGTAAGTATTAAAGTCAATAAGCCTTGCCATAGAATTAGCATGAACAACATACCGGAACTTCCAACTAGGTGCATCGCTGCTAAAAGTTTGGCATGATAGGCAAGTGGCAACAAAGGTGAGGCGAGATAAAACCCTTCAAGTCGCAAGAATGGCCAAAACATCGCCAAAGTAAACCACAGGAAAAAAAACCACAATGCAAGTGACCACATAAGCAGCTGCAACAGGGTGTGCCAATGGGGAAACTGTAGTTGCAAGTAAACGCAACACTTTTTGGCAATCCACCACAGGACTGCAGCATGAAGTCCACTATAAAATGTTATAAACGAGTAGAATATCACCGTAACAAGTGCATTATCTTGCATCAACATCAAGGAATATAAAATGCCACAAGAATGTAACCAGACGATCAGCAATCCCCACAACAACCCTTTGGCAAAGCCTAGCCGATGGTGAAAGGCTTCATAAAAGAGTGGTACTAAAAAAAAGCAGGAGGTCCACCAGAAATAGTTTGTAAATAAAAAAGATGCAGCATATAAAACTGCTGATAAAATTATTAAAACCCATGAAAAGAGCATGAGGAATGTCCTTTTTTGTTTGTAAGCATGACCGAAACAGAGATTGCAGAGCAAGAGTGCACATAAAGTTATTTTTTTCATCCTTTACACTTGCTGTGCCGAAAGCATGAAGTTTAGACTTTCCGGTTTGTCATCCTGAACTTGTTTCAGGATCCATGCATAGAATTACCCAAAAGTTTGCAATGTAAAATTGATTTTAAAAATGTTTGCACTGGATAACTTTTTCTGCTTTTGTTAAGTCAAGATGATTATGAAAGATGGATCATGTTTGTCACCCTGAACTCGTTTCAGGGTCAGGATGACAATCAGGAGATTATGAAACTTATCGCTATAAAACCCCTGCACCTTATAAAAAAAGCATTCAGGCTTGGACCTAAAAGAACGCTTGCTCTTGCGCAAAACAAGCTAAGAGCAAAAATTTTTAGCGTCTATTGGCGCAATAAAGCTCTAAGTAAAAACGCGCATCATACCTGGGATGTGATAGCGGCGCGATATCACTTTTCTAGCTCATTTGGTGATTTTTTCATTAAACTGCAGTCGCGATCTATGCCAATCGTTAATTATCTAGCCCTCGATGTACCTCGAGAAAAATTAATAATGTTGGCAGACAACTATGTAGAAAAGCGATTTGATATTCTGGGTTCAGGACTGCAGCACTTTACAACAATGCCTTGGCATGAAGATTTTAGATTAAAAGCTCAAGATCAAACCGCAGATTCCTATTTTCCTGCAGATACATTTTATCAAGATATCGAAATTCACATTGGTGAATCGGAACAACTCATCAAAGATATAAAAGTTCCTTGGGAGCTTTCGCGGTTTCAACATCTTCTTGTGCTTGGGCAAGCGTACGAGAAGGCTGGAAATCATAAATATGTGCAGGCATGTGCTGAGCACATTCAGGACTGGATTGAACACAATCCATTTATGTTAGGAACCAACTGGGTATGTCCCATGGAAGTTGGTTTGCGATCCATACATTGGATTCTTGCTTTTGAATATTTTAAGAAAGCAGATTTGCCAGAATCTTTTTGGCGACAATTTGTGTGCACTCTTTATGATCATCTCTTTTATCTTGAAAATAACTGGGAAGTATATGATGGCGTTACGTCCAACCATTATCTTTCTGATTTAGTGGGGTATTTGTATCTCTGTCTGTTTTTTAAAGATTTGTCAGGAATGGAGGCAAAGCGGGTTTGGTGTTTCGCACAGATTTTGCAGGAATGTGAAAAACAAGTTTTTGAAGAAGGGACAAGTTATGAAGGTTCTACCGCCTATCACCGCTTAGTGACAGAACTTTTTATGCATGCATATGTGTTAGCTCGCGACCAGGAGCTCACTAAACCAATTCTTTTTGAGCAGAAGCTTGGACGCATGCTTGAATTTATTGAATGGTGCACACCTCAGGGTGGAAGTTTGGTCACCATCGGCGATCATGATTCGGGTTGTGTGACGCATGCAGGCATAACTAAATTAATGCGGGATCTTTTTCAGACACAAGAAATCGCAGAGCGCAAAGGTTTTCCTAGCTTTGGCCTCTCGGTTATCAAAAATAATATCTGGCATGTAACCTTGCGCCATCATACCTATCAAGCGCGGCAGCCTTCGGGACACTTTCATAATGATGTTGGCAGTATTACGCTTGCCGTTAACGGCATTCCGCTCTTTATTGATCCAGGCAGTTATCTCTATACACCATCGCGCATCTGGCGCAATCATTTCCGATCAGCCTCAGTGCACAATACGATGTTTGTACAAAACCATGAACCAATTCCATTTGATGAGCGATTGTTTGCTTTATCTTTATCTGAAAAAAATTATGAGATGGTGGAATTTGAGGATTGTCGCCTTATTTCTCATAACGAGCTTTATAGTAGATTTGATGTTTCATTAACACGAGAAGTTAAGTTATGTGAAAATGAACAGACGCTCATAATTCAAGACAAAGTGGGATACGGTAGGAATTTTTCGGATAATTTATTGATCTGGAATTTTACCTTATCACCAGAAATTCAAGCGATAGAAAAAGATCAGAAGGTGCTGTTTCTGCATGAAGGGAAGATTCTTGCTACAATGTTTTCTTCATCATTGCAGTTTAAAATTTTTCCTTCTTGGGACTCTTTAGACTATGGGAAAAAAGTAGCATCATTTTGTTTGCAAGCGTCTTTACGGGAGATGAATGACCTGATACATGAAATAAGAATTCATCTTCATGCGTAATATCAACTCTAATAACCGCTTTTCTGCTACTTTTCCATTAATTTACTGTACATTTATCCTCTTTTGCTTCTTTCTGTTCTTGTTCTTTGATTACCTCATACAACGTACCAGTGCTCACGAGTGGAGGAACTTCACTTGGAATCTGGATTTTTGTTGTTCTTCTTGCATGTGCTTCTTCTGCACTTTCCCATGACCCTTCTGTGTTTTTAGCATCTTGTTCTTGAGAATTATTAACCATTGTTTCAACAGTGTTTGGCTTTTCAAGAGTAGATACGCCATTCTTGACCAGTTTGAGTAGATTGTTAGCTTTACGCTGAACAAAGAGCATGGTATAGAACATATTCTGGTGAACTTCTTTTCCAGAGCGACATTCATTAGGAAAGCGTTCTGACTTCATGAGGTCAGTTATACTGTTTTCACTTTGTAAGGCAGTCAATATTTCCTCGAAGTCTGCAGAAATTTTTTTTTGGGTTTCGCCATCAAGCATCTCGAATAATTTTTTCTGTGAATCCGGTGTTAGCAGCAGGCGTTGTTTATAAGCTTCCATAAAAGATTTGTCTCTGGTGACCGCACTCGGCAATAATTGCAAGGAGATATTATAAAGAGCTGATGCTTGTTCTTTGGGATTTTTTGTTTGCATAAACTTTGCCATGTAGGGCAATGCTGCAAGCTCCTGAGCATTAAAAGCTCGCAAATTCGGATCTCTCAAAGATGACAGGGAAATGTCAAATTCACAATGCCCCTTTTTTTTGAGTTTTTTTCCTGTCTGAGTTGGAGGATTTTTTTGTTTGCTACTTTTGATAATTTCTGAAAAAAGTCCAAGAGCATTAAGTTCGGGTTCGCTGAGAGTAACTTTGTGCCCATATCGGCTAATGGTAATTTTGAGCAAGTTTTTTGGCAGTTGCTCCTGCATAGTCAATGTAAAAAAGGGGACAGCCAAGCCAATAATTAATAATTTCTTTATTTCTGTTTTCATATGAAACATTTATCCCATTTAAAATTTTATCGACATGGGGTTCCAACAACTATGGAGAAAAAAAACAAACTTTGTGTTTGCGAGCTCAAATGCCCATGCAATCGAAAGATGCAATAATTTGTCTCAAAAAAATTGTTTTACAATAATGTACACCACCATGGGGTAGCTGTCTGTGCCAATTCTTCATCTGCCAATAAATCTTTGAATTCTTGATTTAAGCTTTGCAGGTCAAACTGATCGGTATACGTTGTAGCAAACTTTTTTTCCTGTTTGTTTAAAGTGACTTGCAGCAATAGGCACGTGTAGAAAACGCATTGCTGTAGCTTTTCTTTTGGCTCTGAGAGGTTTTCAATATCCTCATCTATTTTGAATGTGAGGCGTTGGTTATCCTTATTTATATGAAGACCTCTTGGAATGGAACCCAGTTGCTTCAATACATTGTCAATGCCGTCAAACAGTTGGATTTTTTCATTTTTTTGCATAGTTAATAATTGTTGATGGAGAGATTTGCCCTGCAAGTGCTGTTGAAATACATGCATAAATTCACGTTGCTGTTGTATTTCAGAAGGTAATATTCTCAGTGAAAGATCGTAGAGGTCTTGTTTTTGATTGTTGCTCATTGCCAGTGCAGAAGAAGTCGCACTAATATATAACATTATGAGAAATTTTTTCATGTCTATTTTACACATGTTTTTGTGGTAAAGTATTTTACTTTTCTGCGTAATCCATTTTCTTGTAGCTGAATATATTTGAATGTCCCAAACAAACTTTCCCGCACTACTTCGTCGTTTGAAAGTTTTGGCAATTCAGGTATCTGCTCATCTTTTGGATGGTGATAACAGCCTGAGTCATACCACACGAATTCAAAAACGCGTCGTGCATTTGCATGAAGTTCAGAGTTGCTTGTTTCAAGTTCGGTAAGAGATCTTTGATGTATTAAAATCGTTGCAAATGCGAGCATGAAATATTTTTCTCGAGTAATTTGAGTGGGCAGAAAATTAATGGCAAAATTATAGAGCGCTTCGCGATATTCTTCTTTAGATTCAGCGTAATTGCGCGCAAATAAATGAGGCAATGCAGCAACTTCATGGTCGCGCAGACAACGGAATTCGGTACTAAAATTTAGATGACCAGTAGTCTTGAGTTTTTTGCCTGCTTCAGTTTGTGGGGTCGGCAGTTTACTGTCCTCTATAATTTCTGGCACAATGCCAATCGATTGAGCATCATCGGCATTGAGCGTTATGGTTTGACCCTTGCTTTCAAGCGTGATAAGCCGTTTTCTTTGGCATTGAACGTGTGCCCTTTTCATGGTAACAAGCTCATCGAGTGACGGGCTTTTTTTCATGCACAAGGTAATTTGTGGGAAGAGAAGGAAATAAATGACCAACCATTTCAAGGTTTTCTCCTAAGCTACTTTCCTCGAGATGAACTTAATGTTATTATTTAAGCTACTGAAAAGTTGGTGATAGGTTCAAGCATCATATTATTTCCTTGTAATACCCTGGATTATAAGAATTATGCATGATAAAAAAATAGCAGTTGTTTTGGCTCCCTTACAAGCAACGTTTATTGAACAATATTTACAAAAATTTTCTCCTGCTGTTATGGCTGCTCTTCATGTAAAAGACAAAGAATCTGAACGCGTCTATGTGCAAGAAGCATTGGCTAAGCACCAAGAGGGCCAAACATTTTTTTACTGCATTTTTGATGAAAAAACAGATGAGCTATTTGGTGCATTAGAAATCCGTTCTCCAGAGTCTTCACGAGGTCAATTGTATACTTGGTTGCATGAAGATTGTTGGGGCAAGAGTATTTTTCAACAAGCGCTATACTTGGCTGCTCTTGATTATTTTTCAAAATCAGGAACATTATATTTCGATGCAACGGTTGATGTAGAAAATGTTCGTAGTTACAAAGCCCTCAAAAAGGCAGGGTTTGCTGACATTGGCATCAATGAAGGGCCATTTGATAAACAGTTTGTGTTGATATATCGAAATAAAAATTATGAAAGTAGAAACTATCGTGAATAAAAATTATGTAATACTGATGCTTTTATTGGTGTGCCCAATTGATGTTATGAGCTTGGACAATCTCCGTAAATCGAAACGTCTCCCAAGAAATCTGCGTGAGCTTGCGCAATCGCATGAAGAAGAAAATTCAACAATGGAGAGCCCAGATCCTATTCAAATTTTACGTGAACAAATGGAAAAACCTTTTGATCCGCAGACTTTACATAAGGAAGCACAAGAAGAGCTTGCAAGAATTCTTAGACAGTTTAAACAACAACAAGCACAAAAAGAGCTTGAAATACAAAAGCCTAAAGTTAAGGTTATTGCGTCGAAACAGCAACTGCTTGATAACTCTACTAAGTAGATTTGTAGCCACAATTCTTATCTGAACACTGCAGCGTTACCTTGCCATCTTTGCCATATTTTTTTACCAAATATGGTTTTTTACAATTTGGACAAGGTGTTTCTTCAATATCACCAAAGATTGCAAACTTACATTCAGGGTAGTTGCTGCATCCCCACATAGTGCCGCCACGCCATTTGCGTTTAACAATGTCGCCTTTTTTACATTCTGGGCATTTGAATTTGGCTTTTTCTTTGTGAATGTATTTGCACTCAGGGTATCCAGAGCAGGCGATGAATAGGCCATATTTGCCGCGGACTTGGCGCAACGGCTTGCCACATTGAGGACATTTCTCATCAAGAACTTTTGGTGCTTCTTCTTCAGCGCATACCAATTTATTATCCGCAGTTCTGGTGAAATTGCAGGTGAAAGTACAGTCAGGGTAGTTTGGACAACCAAGGAATTCGCCATTCTTTGAAAAGCGTACAACTAAATAAGCCTTTTTGCAGTTCGGACAAAGTACTTCGGTTGGTTCAGCTACTTTTTTACCTTTCCCTTCTTTTCCAATAAATTCAGCAAGGTCTTCCTGAAATGAGGTATAAAATTCATGCAAAATTTTATCACGCTTCACTTCGCCTTGGGCAATTTTATCAAGATCCATTTCCATGTGCGCGGTGAATTTAGGATCCATAATGTGTGGTAAATTCTCTACCAACATTTTAGTAACTGTCATACCAAGTTCGGTAGGGGAAAAGCGTTTGGTTTTTGCATCCTTTGTGGTATATGCCCGCGCTTGGATAGTATTCAAAATAGTTGCATAGGTACTTGGTCGGCCAATGCCTTCTTTTTCCATCTCTTTTACCAACGAAGCTTCTGTATAGCGCGGTGGTGGTTGGGTAAAATGCTGTTTTGGATCCAGCTTTTCTAGTTTTACCGGTTTTTGTGCTTCAAGATCAGGAGGCAAGACTACCGTTGCTTCTTTGTCTTCCTCTTCTTCTTTGTAGACCTTCAAGTATCCATCAAAAATTAAGGTTGATCCCGTTACCTTAAAGGTATACTTATCGCCAGTAATCACTACTTGTCGCTGTGCATATACGGCTGGCGTCATTTGGCAGGCCACAAATCGCTTCCAGATGAGCTCATACAATCTTGCATCATCTTTTGCCAAATGTCCTTTTACCGCATCTGGACTTATATTCACATCAATAGGACGAATAGCTTCGTGGGCATCTTGGGCTTTATCTTTTGTTTTTCTACTGTAAACATTAGCGGAACTAGGTAAATATTCTTTAGAAAATTTTTTCTTTAAAAAGTCGCGTGTTTGTGAAATTGCGGTATCGGATATTCGTAACGAGTCGGTACGCATGTAGGTGATAAGCGCCACGGGACCAGACGCATCGCCAAGATCAATACCTTCATACAGCTTTTGGGCGATTTGCATGGTCTTTTTCACCGGGAAACCAAGCTGGTTGAACGCGGCCTGTTGCAACGTACTGGTCATGAAAGGTGGTAGTGGATTTTTGGTGCGCTGTTTGTCAGTAATCGATTCAATAATGAATTGTGCTTTTTTAAGCCCCTCAAGGACTTTATTAGTGTCCTTCTCGTTTTTTAAATCGATTTTTTTGTCACTAATATGTGTAAGTTCAGCTGTGATGGAAGATTTGTTGTATTTAAATAGTCCGTGGATAGTCCAATATTCTTCTGGTTTAAAAGCGCGAATTGCTTCTTCACGGTCACAAATTAAACGAAGTGCTACCGATTGTACTCGCCCCGCCGAAAGTCCTTTTTTTATTTTGCGCCACAAAATAGGGGAAACTTCATAACCAACCCAACGATCAAGCACACGACGCGCCTGCTGCGCAGCTACTTTATCTTGATCGATGACGCCAGGATGATCTATGGCATTGATAATTGCAGGTTTGGTGATTTCATTGAATGCGATGCGATATATTTTTGCCTTGGCTTTCGCAACTTTTTCAATTTCGCCACCAATATGGAATGCAATTATTTCGCCTTCGCGGTCAGGGTCAGGTGCTAAATAGATTTCATCAGATTTAGCGGCTTCTTTGCAGATATCAGCTATTGTTTTTTCTTTACCTTCAATGACCACGTAATCAATATCGATAGTCTTATTTATGGTAACCCCAATTTTTCGGGTTGGCAGATCAATAATATGCCCCATAGTGGACATAATCTTGAAGTCTTTGCCCAAAAACTTTGAGATCGTTTTAATCTTTGCAGGAGATTCGACAATAAGTAGTTTTTTCATAATATATCTTTTTTTTAGCCACAGTTTGCCTGAAAAGGCAAAAATAGGGTAGAAGCCCACTCTATAATGTATTTTTGTCGCAAACTTGGCAACTTTTATTAACTATCATTCTTTATAATAATAGAAAAATTTTCTAAAAGTCAAATACGTTTTGGAAAAGTCCTAGTTTTGGTACGATTAATGCCTTAACTCTTTTACCTGATAGCCCTAATAGGGTATATACTATAAGGTATTAGAGAACTAACAGGTTTGAAACCTAGTATATTTGGCACATTATATATGAAAAAAAAGGAAAAAGTGTATGCAATTACTAAAATCATGGTATGAATCGTTCCTTTTTATTAAACAACCCCATCTTGGGCTGAAGTTTCGCCATACCCTGGGGGCAACCTATTCAATCTGGTGGCACCATATCTGGTGGTTATTGATGTTACTGATGATTATCAGGGTTGGTGGGACCTTGGATATTTTGGGCCTGCAACTACCGAAATTGATAGAAAATGTCCTGCATTATGGAGAAATAGTTGGGTGGTTGATAGTATATTTTGTTTTGCAAGCCTCTCTGTATGCAGCAATTACTGATGATGAACGTGAATATACTTGGAGACATTATGCCAAATTACTTATTATTGCAGCAATTCCTCTCATCATATGCAAGAGCATCGCAACCTTGGTGTTACCCTATTTCAATCCAATTACCTATTTATTAATCATATTTCTTATCCCATTTGGTATCGGTATTAATGTTGCGACTTCAGCATTTTTTACTTTCTTTATGCTCAATCTATTTGCGAGTGACCATTCAATTAAAGCAGCGCTTTTATCGGTGGCGCAGGCGTTGAAAATGGTAGTATTCACGTATCCTTTTTTAATTATTTCCCATGCTGGAGCTTTCGTCATATTTTGGGTAGTGGATTTTTCAATTCGATCTTTTATTAGTTATCTCTTTAGATTTGGTGGTTCCCGCTTCGTGCCAATGGCCATGAAGGAATCGCTTTTTGGTTTTAAAACAGGGTTGCTTGCAGCGCCTTGGGTAGTATTTGCCGTGCCATTTCTTCTGGTGTGGTTAGGAATTTTTTATCAAAGCAAAGCTAAGCAAATTGTTCGTTAGATAAAGGACAGGCATGTATTTATTGAATGCGTGGAAGCAATCATTAACGCTATTTTTACCCAAACATTTTTCAATTTTTGTACGAAGTTCATTTCAGTTATTTTTTCGAGCATTGCTACCCTGGTTGGAACAATTTTGGTGGCTCATCATCCTTGATGTAATCTGGTTTATGGTAGCCGGGGATTTGCTTGATGCTATAAGTGACTATGGACCAGCCATAATGCACTATTATCAATTGCATGGCGCAGGATATTATGTATTTGAAGCTATATTTTTTTTAGTCGAGCATATTCTTCAATCTGTGAATGGATTTTTCCTATTTTTATTCTTATTTAGTTGGCTTCTGACTATCAATTCGTCAGACCATAAAGTTTCATTATCTAGGAATTATAAGAAACACATTCTTTATAGTTTTGCATTATTTGGGGAAATTGGTTTTTTTGTGTGGCTCATCGCGCTTGTTGGGTCGATTATTAAATTATCTTTTTTGCCATCACTTATTGCCATTTTTGCATTGTGGCCCGCAATTTTGGGAACGTGGAAATCCTCGTTTTTTTTACCCCCCGTTCTTTATATTTTCTTTTTATTGTTTTTTATTTCAGAAAAAGCCACGGTAAAAAATATTTCTAAATCGTGTTATGAATCATTCATGTTGTTTCTTTATAATTATCCTGCCCTTTATCTTCTTGGTCTTATTGAGTTTTTGTTTTCGTGGTTATTTGATGTCGAGAACCTGGAAAATGTGAACATATCAGCATATGCCTCTTTTTCGCAGAAACTAATTTTTATAAGTCAATCATATACTGTTCATGTGTTAGTATTTTTGTATTGTTGTTTTATCGTGACTTATTTTAATAGATCACAAGCAATGTTATCTGAGATTAAAGGTAATTAACTCAAAGGAGATTTTTTAATGATGGTTTTACTACAAGCTTGGAAGGAATCGCTTTCAGTTTTATTGCCTCGCAATTTTAAATTATTTTTTTTGGTTACGGTAAAGTTGATACTGGAAACCATTTCAACATGGCTGCGGAATTTTTGGTGGGTGCTGGGCATCTATTTTATAATGAATATTTTTACCTTGTGGCTCTATCAATTTGAGCTGCAGTTTATGCCTGTTGCAGAACAAGCGGCATCAGCTGCGAGCAATCCAGCTATTATACCACTCTTGAATGGTGCAAGTTTGGTTCTAGCGGTAATGATGCTCTGGACTTTGTTACTCACGGTACGCCCATCGGTTCAACGCAAAACGTTTGCTTATTATCTTTCTTATAATTGGTGGCCGCTATCGTTATTTTGGATCACCGTAGTGGCATTGAACTTTATAATTAAATACCTCGATCATTTTATAATTGCCCTCAATTACTTTAAGTTGATGGGAATGTCAGTGATTTCCCCAGTCATGGATATGTCTTTGTATATTTTGCTTAGCTACATTTTTATGCCATTCATCCCTTTTGGAAAATTGTTGGGTGCGGGAGGATCATTAATCTATGCGCCATTATTTATTTTATTTGTGCTGGCTATGTTAGATATGCCAGTAACCGTTAGAAACCTCCTAAAAGCAAAAGTGCGTACTTTAAAGCTTATTATTTTCAATTATCCGTTGTTATTCATGGTGACTGGGCTATTCACAGCATTAGTATCTATGCACCATTATCTTAGCATCATGCTTATTGCACGTGTCCTGCAAAATGCAACTCAGTTTCCATTATTCACATTGATAGGGTTTGACATCGCAACTTTTCTAGTAGGTGCGTTGCTTTACATTATATATGTATGCATCATGTCAAATTTATATACCAAACAGGTACATGAGCAATTTGCGCGCTATTTTTAGGTTAGCTATGAGCATCCTGATAAAAATTATACATTCACTCCTATCTTATATTCTTGTTGGCATTGTAGGACTCATTTTTGGTCTTCCAATTCTGATCATATTATTATTGCCCGAACGTATTCGCTACAATAGTCGCTTCTATGCATGGTGCACCCATCAATTTTTTTATTGGACATTAATGGCAACCTTGCTACCGATAACCTTTATTGGAACATCAAATATCCCTAAAAATACGCCCGTTATTTTTGCGGCCAATCATCAGTCATCGCTTGATGTGCCGTTAGTGGGAGTCCTTGCCAAAGGGCAACCAAGTGTATGGCTTGCGTGGTCACAATTAGTGAATTATCCGGTGTTAGGATTTATCTTAAAGCGCGTGGCGGTATTAGTTGATGCATCAACACCAACGCGGGCTGCGCGCAGTTTATTGGAAGCGATCGATCGCATTAAAAATAACCAACATCACGTCATGATTTTCCCCGAAGGGGGACGCTACACCGATGGCAAGGTGCATGATTTTTTTTCTGGATTTGTTATACTAGCACGGCGTACGGGCAGGTCAGTAGTACCGGTATATATCAAGGGTGCTAGCAAAGCGTATCCTCCTCATGCATGGCTTGCTAACTGGTATCCTGTACAGGTAGTTATTGGCAGTCCGTTTATGGTTCATGAAAGTGAAACTGACGAAGCTTTTAAGCAACGCGTTCACGATTGGTTTGTTGAGCAACAGGAGAAGTAGCTTTGGACTATTTCGTTCGGCTAGCAGTTCCTACGGCTGCGTATATATTAGTTCCATTAACGATTCTTATTGCGTTCATTGTCTGGCGGTCTCGACGCGCCTGCGTTTACCGCTATTCTTTGGTTTCTGTGCTCGCCGCACATAGATTGACGAGTGGTCATCAGTATAAAAAAATTCTTGCCCTTATGCGCTTGCTAACGTTATTGCTACTCGCTTTTCTAGCTGCCAAACCACAAATTGTAGATCCGCACTCCAAAGTTGAAGTTGAAGGCATCGATATAATTCTGACGCTCGATGTTTCAGGCAGTATGCAGTTCAATGATTTCAATGACCAACAACGTATTGATGTGGCAAAAAAAGAAGCTTTGCGCTTTATCGCAAAACGGGATCATGACCCCATGGGCTTAGTAATTTTTGGCAAACATGCTATCTCGCGTTGTCCCTTGACACTCGACAAGAGAATGCTCCATGCGTTGGTCAACGAGACGCAACTTGGCATTGTTGATCCTGATGGTACCGTGCTTTCTCGAGCGTTATTGATCGCCGTCAATCGTCTTAAAAATTCAACCGCAAAAAGTAAAATTGTTATTTTGCTCACTGATGGTGAACCAAGCGAAAATGATCTGCCTTCAAAAGTTGCGCTCGAAGCTGCCAAGCGCTATGGCATTAAAATTTATACCATAGGCATTGGTTCAGAAGAACAGCATTATATGATGCATCCATTATATGGGTACATTCCTCTTCCAAAAGTGAATAAAGAGCTGCTTGATCTTTTAGCGCGCGAGACGGGCGGAAAGTCCTTCCTGGCCAAAAATCCTGATGATATGCGTGCAATTTATGACACGATTGATAGTCTGGAAAAAACAACCTACGAGACTGATGTATTTAGTAATTACTACGATATTTTTTTACCATTTGTGTTGCTGCTATGTTTCGTCATGCTGGTTGAGCTTTTACTAACAACGTTTGTGTGGTTTGGCATATGAGACAATTATTTTCTGGTGTTGCATTTGCAGGACTTGATTATCTTCCTCTGATTATATTGTTTTTGCTGGTTGTCGGCTTTCTCATAGTCTGGCGATTGCGCAAAGTGTATCATGTCAAAAAAATTTTGATGTCTCGCGCAAACACGTCTCTGCTTATCTCAGGTAGTTCTTGGCGGTTGCTTGCAAAAGCAGGTTTGTTGTTTCTTGGTGTTTTGTTATTAAGTTGTGCGTTACTGCGCCCGCAATGGAATAAAAAAGATGAAATGGTCAAACAAGAAGGACGCGATCTGTTGATAGCCGTGGATGTCTCGCGCAGTATGTTGGCGCAAGATTGCCCACCAAATCGGCTTGCGGTGACTAAACAAAAAATTCGTTCATTGGTTGAACATCTCTCATGCGAACGTATCGGATTACTTCTTTTTTCTGGAACTGCCTGTGTGCAATGTCCGTTGACAACCGATCGCGCTGCATTTTTCTTATTTCTCGATGCGCTTGATGTTGAAACACTTTCCTCTGGAACTACGGCCCTTGATGAGGCAATCAAAAAAGCTTTAGCAGTTTTTCAACAGGTGCCGAGCAGAAAAAATAAAATGTTGGTACTGTTTACCGACGGCGAAGACTTTTCGAGCAACTTGGCTGGGGTTAAACGCGCCGCGCAACAAGAAAATATGGCCATATTTGCCGTCGGCGTTGGTACCCCCGAAGGTGCTCCTATCCCATTATTCGATGAAAAAGGCAATCCTGCTGGGCATCAAAAAGATAAAAAGGGCGGCGTAGTTATCTCGCGTCTTAACGAGGCTATGCTTAGGTCACTCGCGCAAGAGAGCGGCGGATTTTATGTGCGTGCTTCTTGTGCAGATGATCGAGATATTGATCAATTGGTGCATAAAGTTGCACAGGTGGAAAAAGAAACCTTGGAAGATAAAAAAATTTCACATCTTGAAGAACAGTACCACTATTTGTTGATTGGCAGTTTTGTATGTTTTGCACTCGAATGGATTCTATGAAATTTTTTGGTCTTATTTTTTTGTTTTTAGTATTCATAGCATGTCAGTTGAACGCAGGATTATTTTCCTACGATCGCGCTTGTCATGCAGCTCAACAAGGCGAGTTTGGCCCAGCGCAGGAGTTGTTACAACAGGTGCTGGTGAATGCTCCACAAAATCCGGATGTGCTTTATGATTGTGGTGTTGTTGCAGCTGCACAACACGATCATGAAAAAGCTGCTGCATATTTTGAAGAAGTTACTAAAGTCAAAAATACGCCTCGTGCGCTGCAAGAGCGTGCACACTTTAATCTTGGCAACTGTGAAGTTGAACGCAAAAATCTTGAAAAGGCTGTTGAACAGTATGAAAAAGTGCTCGAGATTAATCCAAAAAATGAACACGCTAAACATAATTGTGAAAAAGTAAAAGAAATGCTCAAAAAACAAGAGCAGGAGCAGCAAAAACAACAAAATCAAAACAAAGAAGACCAAAAAAATAATAAGCAACAACAGCAAGAAAATAAACAAGATAACGAACAGCAGGACAACGATCAGGAACAACAGCAAGACCAAGAAAAACAGCAAAAAAAACAACAGCAAGATGAAAAAAAACAAAATAACGAAAATCAGAATAACGAAAAGAATG
Organism: Candidatus Babelota bacterium; assembly: GCA_013287855.1. Lineage (GTDB taxonomy): Bacteria > Babelota > Babeliae > Babelales > Vermiphilaceae > JABDCY01. The sequence goes on from JABDCY010000002.1 coordinate 58,950, forward strand.
ACAAGGAAGATCAACAGCAAGGCAATGAGCAGCAGCAGCAAAAACAGCAGGAAAATCAGCAAGGACAAGAACAGGAATCTGAAGGCGATCAAGATCAAGGTAACAAATCAGAGCAACAGAAAAAAAGTTCAGAAAAAGATGTCGAGCAAGAGGGTGATAAGCCGCAGCAAGAGCAGGAGCAGCAAAAGCAGGGAGATTCGCAAAAAAAATCTCAGGAACAAAAACAGAAAGAGCAACGAGAATCTCAAGGAAAATCCGAGAAGGACGAAAAAAAGCAATCAGAGAAAAAACCTGCACAGGACAAGAAAAGTCCTGTAGACAAAAAAGAAACTCCACAACAGGAGCAACAGCAGGCGGCGCAAAGTAGTGCTGGTAAAATAGGAGACCAAAAACAACAAGCGGCTGCTCAAGGTCAAAAATCAGATAAAGAACCTCAAGATTGGTTAACAGCAATGCTCGCTCAGGCAGAGCAGCAGGATGTTGAAGGCAATAAACAAATGGTGCAAGCAATTCTTGGCAGAACTGAAGGAAAAGGCGATGACAAGCAGGGTTGGTAAAATTTTTATATTGCTTTTACTAATTCCGATATTTCTTGGTGCACAACCGCGCGTGAGGTTAAAAGCCGTTGACGAGACAGGTATCGAGCTGATGCAAGTCGCAAAAGGTCAACCATGGTTCCTGGAACTTATCATAGAAGGAAGCAGATCAACTTCTTACGCGCCTACTATTGCAGGGCTTGATGGATTTGAGGTGTTCAAGCAGGGTTTGCAGATGAATATGATAAACGGCATTGCGACCATCAAGCAGACATACCGCGTGACTATACCTCGTGCAGGATTGTACACTATTGGCCCTGCTGAAATTAAAGAACAGGACCAACCGATTCGATCCCGTTCGCTCACCATTCGCGTTGGTGATCAGCAACTGCACGATCCTCGCGCTGCCACCATGCATAAAAAAAGTAGTGTTGCAAAAAAAACCATATTGCAAATAAGTACCGATAAAGAGCGAGCTTTTGTCGGTGAAACCTTGCATTTCTTTGTACGGTTTTTATATCGAACTAAAGATATTGCATTACAGTCGATTCAAGTTCCCGATTTTACTGGATTTCATCTCGGGCAAAAAATTGGTCCCAAAAATGGTAGGCAAACAATCGATTCGGTTGACTATGAATATCTTGAATGGCAATGGGATTTGATACCCAAGGAAGTGGGCAAATTGCGCGTCCCAGTATTTGGAGCAGAATACGCGCAACAGCCCGAGGACGACTTTTTTTCTGGCTTTGCTCGTATAATGCGTGGTTTTAATGACAAAAAAAGAATTGTCTCCAATGATCTATTCATAACGGTTGATCAATTGCCCGCGCATGAACCAAGCACTACTATTGTTGGCGAATATTATTCGCTACGCGCTCGCATCGACAATCCAGTAGTGCGTGAAGGCGAAGGGGCGATATACTCACTAGAACTTGAAGGCACTGGCAATCTTCCGTTAATCGAGAATTTGCCAATTACAGGAGTTCCGGAAGCTTTCAAAGCCTATCCTTCCAAAGCATATATGCCTGATAGCGCGCAAGGAAAAAAAGGAACTAAAAAAAGATTTGAACATATTTTGCAGGCGGTAAACCGTGGCACCTGGGAAATTCCCGCGCAAACTATTACATATTTTGATCCAACTACACGTACCTATAAAAAATTACATTCAGAGCCAATGAGTGTAAATGTTATTGCTAACAGCGCCTTTAAGCCGACATCTACTGAACAAGCTTTGAAAGAAAAAAAAATTGATCCTGGCTCTTCAAGCACTGCAATGTTGGAGCAAGTTATTGAAGAACCGGACACTATTGCCCCACTTTGCGTAGATTATTCCTATTATCAGCCTGCAACCTATCGCATACCGTGGTGGTTATTTGTGTTGTTTGCATTAATTCCTTTGATTGCTCTTGCGTATCGTCGAGCGCGCGACATCAGCAGCACGTTGTTGCGCCGCTATGGTTCCACGTGGTACGATCGCCGAAATTGGAAGCAAATACGTCACGCTTTAGCTCAAGCAGAAAAAGCAGGAGATGTTCGCGCATTGCATGACCAGTTCATTCAGATTTTTGCGACGCAGTTTGATGTTCCGTCCGCGCATATCACGGAGCAAAAAATGCAGGAGCTTTTGAAGTCAAAAGGATTTTCTGAAAAAGAATGCACTGCATGGCAGGAATTTTTCACGTTGCTTTGCGCGAGAGTTTTTGCGCGGCATGCGTCTGTTGCGTCTGATCACAATATGATCTTTAAGCAGGCAAGGCAATGGATTGACCGCTTTGAGCTACAATTATGAAGAGGTTATCTATGATTTGGTTAATGGTGCTATTTTTTGGAATATATTGCGGATGCAAGGCTGGAGCTAGCGAGGAACTTTTTTTGCAAGCAGCTCATGCCTACAAAAATAAAGATTATGAACAGGCCCAAAACCTGTATGAAAAAATTGAACCTAAAAATGCTGCCGTATTCTATAATCTTGGCAATTGTGCCTATAAGCGAGACAATTTTGCGCAAGCATATATTTGTTGGAAAAAAGCTGAGCGTACTGCATCCGGCGTTGCGCGTCGCCATATTCAGCGGAACATCCAGGAATGTGCAGAACATTTAGAACATCGTGAAAATTCAACGGGAGTAGCAAAGGTCGCTACGCGTGTGTATACTATGCTTTCGAGAATTCCAAGCGGTATAGTTCAACTGTTGTTCTTAGTCCTCTGGTATTGCCTATGGCTTGTTGGATTGCTACGAAAAACAAAGCGTACGGTAGTTGTCGGTTTGCTCATGGGTGCTGTAGGTAGCGGAGTTCTTGTTGCCATGAAATATTATGTCGATAATAGTTGCTATGGTCTTGTGAGTAGAGAAGGGATTCATCTGTATGCTGGGCCAAATGAACGGTTTCATGAGCTGGGCGATCTTGCTCAGTTGGCTATGGTTAGTGTGAAGCAAAAAGAACGTGATTGGTATAAAATTACACACGCATCTCGGACAGGATGGATTCCGGCAGATGCTCTTGAAATTTTGTGATGAGGAAAGATGGTTAATCGGCTGAGTAGATATCTACTCGTTGGAGCACTTGCCTGTGGCGCGATTATGCTCGTTGCAATGATGATTCTTGAATATAGGTTTTTCAAGCATCAGGCTCATCAAATGATGCAATTGCAAGGTGAATATCGCAGCTACATGCAAACGGCAAAATCGATTGTTGATGACTACGCAAAAACAAAAGAACGTTTAGTGCTTCTTGAAGAACTAAATAAAGGCGAAAAAAAAAACGCTGAAATGACCGGCACTGCATCAGAATTTGATACTCCTTTTCCTGAAGGTGTGCGGGTCTATTCAAGCGAGGATAACGATGTTGATCCACAAGATAATTTTCTTGTGGTTAATCGTGAGCTTGAATATTTAAAAGAAGCGACGCTTGCACACATAAAAGAAGTTGAGTTAGAACATCTGTTGCAACGAGTTGATCTTGATGAGTGGCAGGATTATTCCGAACGCATGTTGGCAAAAAAGGAACCGCAACCAAGAAGAAAACGCAAAGCGGGTTCATACGCAACAACATTCCAAGGGCGAAAAACCGTGCCAGTTGCACCAAGTACTCACAAACGAGATATGACATTTTCATGGCCGATAGATCGCTCACATTTTTGGTTAAGTTCATTCTATGGACCCCGCAAATTCAAAAATGGTAAAGTGAATTTCCATGGTGGTATTGACATGGCAGCAATTAAGGGCACGTCGGTGACTGCAGCGGCTTCTGGCATTGTAGTTGAAGCGCGTTCAGCGCCTGGCTACGGCAATACGGTGCTCATTGCGCACAATGGAAAATACAAAACGCGGTATGCACATTTGAAATCGATGTTTGTGAAAGTTGGGCAACCAATACATCGCGGTGGTCTCATCGGGACGGTAGGAGCTACCGGTTATGTGCGCAGTGCATTTGGCCGAGATCCTTCGCACCTACATTTTGAATTGTATGTTTTTGGAAAAAAAGTAAACCCGATGCATTTTTTGGCATAATATACTAGTATAAGCATGAAAACAAAATTTTTAGCATAAGGAATAACGGATGAAAGTCTCAACTAAGCAGACCGGTTTTTTGGCAACAGTTAAAGAAATTGCCGGCTTACTGTTAATTGTATTTCTCATAAGAACAGTAGGTTTTGGATTATATCAAGTGCCAACCGGCTCAATGGAAACAACCATGCTCGTGGGCGAACGATTTTTTGCTGATAAATTAAGTTATTGGTTTGTCAAACCAAACCACAGTAACATCATCGCATTTAATTCGCCGTTATTTGATTATTCAAAAAATAAAATTGCTCGTTTATTTCAAGAATATGTGTGGGGACCTGAAAATTTGACCAAGCGTGTGATCGGAATTCCAGGAGATCATGTGCAAGGAAAAGTTGAAGATGGCAAGCCAGTAATTTATTTGAATGGCGTCAAACTTGAAGAAACGTATCTCAATAAGTATCCATTATTGTATGTCTGGAAAGTAGATCAAGCAGATCTTGCTGAGCTTATACAGCGCGGTATTAGCCCAGATCAACTTGGCAAATTCGTAGTGCCAAAATCGTATGATCCTGAAAAACCATATGATCATCAACAATTTTATGATATTAACCCTTCACGAATTGTACACGATATACCACTGGTAATGCCTGGAACATTAATACATCCGATAAAAGATCTTGGCGCATTTCCTGAAGACAAAAATTATTGGACTAATACCGACATCTTTAACGTGCATCTTGGACCGAATGAATATTGGGTGATGGGAGACAATCGTTTAGGAAGTGGTGACTCGCGTGCCTTTGGGCCGATTGATGGTCATCTCATTCATGGAAGAATTTTATGGCGTATTTGGTCTATTGATAGTGATGAATCGTGGTGGATTGTAGACCTCATTAAACACCCCATCGATTTTTGGAAAAAAATTCGCTGGAGTCGATTCTTCCAACTCGTCAAATAATTACGAGCGCCAAGAAAACTGCAAGGGATGCATGATTTTAAGGTAAATAGTTGCACAACCAAGAAATTTTGCTACTCTTGAGAACATGTTATTAATGATTTTTTAACGAAAAAAGATACATGCAATGCATGATTACAAGGTAATGATATGAAAAAAACACTATTTCTAAATGTTATCGCATCTACCATGTTGCTTATTTTATTACCAGCCTGTTGGGGCGAAGGTGAAAAATGCACCTCATGTGGATGTCATGGTGCCGCTACGACGTTAGAGGTTACTGAGGCAAAATCAGGTCTTATTATAGCTAATGTTCTTGACCGTGAACATTTTGATGATTGCCATATAAAAGGTTCCATTAACGTGCCATTTGAAGAAGTGGATAAATTTATCACCTGCCTTGAAGAAAAATATGGCAGCAAGAAAGATGAAATAGAAATTGTAGTGTATTGTTCAAACTACATGTGCTCTGCAAGCGGCGAAGCAGCTAAAAAGATTTTAGCAAAAGGATTCACTAAGGTTCGCGCTTACGAAGCCGGCATGGCTGAGTGGTTTGCTGCAGGATTGCCTGTCGAAGGTTCTTGTAAAAAAGAATATTTAACCAAGAAAATGATGGCACCTGAGCATGAAGATGCTTTGGCAATTAGCACGCAAGAGCTTGCACAAAAATTTGGTTTAGAATTGTCAGAAGCTCAAGCACAAAAAATTGAACAACAAGCTTCTCGCGAAGAGATTTCAGGCGAAGCAATAAAATAAATAAAAATTGGATTGTGGCGGCATAGCCAAGTGGTAAGGCGTGGGTCTGCAAAACCTTGATCCCCGGTTCGATTCCGGGTGCCGCCTCCAGACTTCGCATAAAGCTTCGTATGGCGGGCCAATGTTAAAGGGATTCTATCTTTATTGCGAAATATGCCCTTCGTAGCCTTGGCGGAGTAGGGCAAGCCTATTAGCCCATTTAAATTAATTCAGTATTTTGACATTTTTTTTATCAGCCGAGATGGCGGAATTTGGTAGACGCAAAGGACTTAAAATCCTTCGGACGTTTGTCTGTGCCGGTTCGAGTCCGGCTCTCGGCATTATTTTTCAAGATGGTTTTGCTCATAGGGGGATAAAAAAATATTACGACAAAATAAAAAATTAGCTTGACAAAATTTACTCAGTGAATAGTGTACCAATTAGTACTAGTTTGGTTTGCTTTATTAAAGTGGATCTAACAGATCAAAAGGATTAATATATGAACAAGGCAAAATTAGTTGAACAAATGTCGAAGCAAACTAAGCTTCCTAAATCAACATGCAAGGACTGCTTAGAGTCCTTTATCTCCGCAGTTAGCGGTACCTTAAAGAGCGGCAAAACCGTTGTATTAACCGGTTTTGGCTCATGGACCGTGATGAAGAGAAAAAAACGTGTAGGTGTGAATCCTGCAACTGGCAAAAAGATGGAAATTCCTGCAAAGCGAGTTCCTAAATTTAAGCCAGGAAAAGCTTTAAAATCTATGGTTAAGTAACTTAATTCATAGATTCAAGTTTGGGGATACCAATTTGGTATCCCTTTTTTTTTGCCCATTTCTTAGATTTTTTTGTCCTAGATTTCTATAAAATCAGTTTCCTAGCAAAAAATTCGAGGAATTATTCTCTGTAAGAACATAACTTGGTAAAACCATTGATTCTTGAGAAATAAAGCATTTATACTTAAATTAAATACAAAATGAATTAATATAGAAAGGGTAGCTATGAATCCAACACCTCATTCTGGATTTTTAGACAGCGTAAAAGAAACCATACGCTGGGATGTTATTAAAGAAAAATTTTATGCATTTCAACCAACTCTCATCGAAATTGGGTTGTTTGGTGGTGCGGGTTTTGTAATCGGTTTTTTATTAAAAAAGTTTGGCAAAATTATCGCTTTTCTTATTGCTGCGGTTGTAATTTTGGGCATTTTGCACCAATTAAATATCATCTCTATCTCACTCAACTGGGCAAAAATTCAGGAAATCTTTGGCATTCAAAGTTCCTCTCTTGATAATGCAGCAATAACTTCCTATGGCGATTGGATAAAAAATCATCTCTTGCAAGTATTATTTTTTGTTATCGGGTTTGTACTCGGTATACATTTTGCATGAGCGCTAAAAAAAGGGATTGGGTATGAGGACTGAAGAAAACAAGCATACGTTTGCAAAAGATTTTGCAGATATTTTAGTTTCAATAAAGGCAATTACGCCACAAGAAGCTGAAAATATGAAAAAAGCATTTGCACAAAGTAATGCCTTGCTTTTTGAAGAATTCATAATTGATGAAGGACTCATCGAAAAACAACCGGTGCTAGTTGCCTTAGGTCAATATTATAAAGTTCCCTTTATTGATGTTATTGGCGAGTTTTTCGATCATCTTTTGCTTACCAATTTCCCAAAAGATTTCCTGCTGCGCAACCGAATTATCCCATTGTCGATTGATAATGAGGAACTCGTGGTTGTAGCTGCAGAACCGACTACTCCCGGTCTCGCTTCAGCTATTGAGAAATTCAGCAATAACGATGTGGTATTCATGGTAGGCATTGGCCGCGATATTATCGATTCAATAGAAGAATTTTACGATAAAGCACCGACAGAAGTCTCCGAGGACATTAATTTACGGCAAGAAGATGTAGACCTGAGACAAGAAAAACAACTTAAGCGCGAAGAAGAAGATTACGAAGAACGCGAAGATGATATTTTTAGATCGAAATTATAGGGTTGGCTATGGTGGGGAACAATCAAATATCGGTTGTTGCGCTAGTTGATCGCATCATTCGTGAAGCGGTGAGACGAGGTGCTTCCGATATTCACCTTGAACCAACCGAAACTGGACTCCGCATCCGTTTTCGTGTTGATGGTGCATTGCAAGACCATCAGTTTGTCGAGCATGCCTCCATGGCACAATTTATTTCTCGTATCAAAGTAATTGGCCATATTGATATTGCAGAAAACCGGATCCCTCATGATGGCAAATTTTCTCTTATGCTAGATAATCGTTCTATCGATTTTCGTGTTTCGACATTTCCTACCTTATACGGCGAAAAAGTGGTGATTCGAATTCTTGATCGATCTCGGACCATGATTGCTTTAGAATCTCTTGGTTTTTTTAATTCGATGATGCAGCAATTTAAAGATTTACTCTGCAACCCAAGTGGCTTTTTCTTAGTCACCGGTCCAACCGGATCCGGAAAAACTACTACGCTGTATGCCGCACTATCCCATTTACATAGCCCAGAAAAAAATATAATTACGCTAGAAGATCCCGTAGAGTATCATGTCACGGGAATTACCCAAGGGCATATTCATCCCGCAGCGGGATTTTCATTTGGTCGAGGTTTACGTGCTTTGTTGCGGCAAGACCCGGACATTGTCATGGTGGGCGAAGTGCGTGATCATGAAACCGCAAATATCGCGCTCGAAGCAGCCCTGACCGGCCATTTGGTGCTCAGTACTATCCACACTACGGATGCGCCGAGTGTTATTATTCGTCTGATGGACATGGGCATTGAACCATTTTTGATAAATGCAGCGTTATCTGGTGTGTTGAGTCAGCGGCTTGCTCGTAAATTGTGCCAACACTGTAGATATCAGCGAATACCAACCGACCAAGAAAAATTTATCTTAGGTAAATATCAACAAGAAATTGTGCAGGTATATGAAGCAAAAGGATGCGATCGATGCTACAATCTCGGTTATGCAGGACGTGTAGGAATCTTTGAATTACTGGTGGTGACGCCCGTGTTGCGTGATTTAATTGTGCAGCAACCTAATATTGACCAAATTCAAGCACAAGCCCGAGCCGATGGCATGCTTTCACTCATCACTGATGGTCTTGAGAAGGTCAAAAATGGGCTTATAAGCCTGCAAGAACTTATCAAAGTAGTCGCGTAATCCGCTCGTGGTGACCCCTTAACCCCAAAAAAGCTGCAAGCTTTGTTTGGGGGCCCCAACTCGGCTAAGGCTCTCCTGAGCTCAGTCGAAGGGCTCGGGAGCAAACGCCCAGCCTGCCCGCCGAAGCTTGCCAACACTACTTCGCTAAAGCTTCGAAGTGCTGTCGGCCGGCCTGTCCTTCGTAGCTCTTAAGGAGCGGAGTAGGAAAGGCCTGGATAAGCGTAGGCTGGGTCGAACCATATAATTTTACAGGTCTTACATTTTCCTTTAAACTAATTTCCATTAGTGCTGACTTTCCACTTTTCATTAATTTTTATTTTACAACAAAAGGATTTTTTTATGGTGATGTTCCGAGCTTGCTTGCATGTGTTGTTGGCGCTTAGTCTGGCTACGCAGCTTGTTGGGATGGGTGATGATGCATCAAAGACTGGAGATGGTCACAAAGCTTTTCGTGTTTTAAACAGTAGCGCGCAGCTGCACGATGCACTTGATGAAAGTGGAAATTGCGCAAATTTACTGGTGAATGCATTTCACACCAAAATTAATAGTGCTGAGCGAGATGCAGAAATGTACAAAGTTTTCAGCAGTTCTTCCTGTAGCAGGTTTAGTAAGTCTAAACTACTTAGATTGGCGCATAAAAAAGCAGTCGAAAGAAGCCGTACCGATGATAGTTATGAACCTACTATTTTCAACTTGGCGGTCAAATCCGAATATTATGAAAATTGGTGGAGCAATCAATTTCACTCATGGGGCCCTGTACTCTTGACTGGCGCAGCGCTTGGTGGTTGGACGTATCGAAAACATTTCCCAGTGGTTAAGTATTTCTTTGAAACACAAGAAGTTAAACCCACCGCAAAAGGTGATGATTCCGGCACATAATGCTACACATCAATGATCTTTCTGTTTCAGTACAACAAACAGAAGTAATTAAGAATCTTTTTTACGCAATGTCTCCAGGTATAGTGCATGTTTTGATGGGACCCAATGGTTCTGGCAAAAGCTCACTGGCATATACCCTCATGGGACATCCTAACTACCAAAACACCTCTGGCACCATCAGATTTTTTGATACCGACATTACACACCTTTCTCCTGACAAACGAGCCCGCTTGGGTCTTTTTTTAGCGCCACAATATCCCTGCGAAATTCCTGGTCTTACCGTTTTTAATTTTATGAAAGAAAGTTATTACGCACTGCATGGCGTAATCGATGTCGCAGAATTCCAGAAATTGTTATACGAAGCAATGGATATCTTAAATATTGATCATGCATTTGCGTATCGCAACGTGCATGAGGGTTTTTCCGGCGGCGAAAAAAAACGATGCGAATTGTTGCAGCTATTAGTGTTAAAGCCAAAGCTTGCCATTCTTGATGAAATTGATTCTGGACTGGATGTTGATGCGCTCAAATGTGTTGTGCGAGCAATCGAATTAGTGCGCGAGCACAATCAGGCCATGAGCATTCTGTTGATTACTCATTACCAACATCTCCTGAATTACATAACTCCTGATGCGGTACATGTGATGCATGCCGGTAATCTAGTGCGTTCAGGTGACATTACTCTAGCCCACACAATTCAGCGGCAGGGATATGAAAAACTATTTTAAAGTTCCCAAAGGTCTTAATCGCAGCATCGTCACGCAAATTTCTGAAACTAAGAATGAGCCCGGTTGGATGACCGATTTTCGATTACGCGGTCTGGAAATTTTTTGAACAAAAACCGATGCCCACATGGGGCGCAGACTTATCTCACTTAGATCCTTATGATATTTTTTATTACGTAAAACCGCTCGAGAATCAAAAGACTTCATGGAACGATGTTCCTAGTTCAATTAAAACTACGTTTGAAAAATTAGGCATTCCGCAAGCGGAGCAACGCTTTTTGGCGGGAGTTGGAGCGCAGTATGAATCTGAAGTGATTTACAAAAGTTTGCGCAAAAAATGGGCAGAGAAAGGCGTTGTATTTTCCGATATGAGTGCTGCATTGCATGACTATCCCGAGATATTTAAAAAATATTTTGCCACCGTGATTCCACCGCATGACAATAAATTTGCAGCGCTAAATTCTGCCGTCTGGAGTGGCGGCAGTTTTGTGTATGTGCCTGCAGGTGTAGAAGTTGACATGCCCTTGCAAGCCTATTTCCGTATCAATGCAGCAAGTATGGGACAATTTGAACGCACACTCATTATCACTGAGCCAGGAAGTTTTTGTGCATTATGTGGAAGGCTGCAGCGCGCCGGTGTATCGTACCAATTCTCTGCATTGTGCCGTTGTTGAACTTGTTGCACTTCCTGATTCACGTGTTCGCTATACCACCATCCAGAATTGGTCAAATAACGTGTACAACTTAGTCACCAAACGAGCTGTTGCCTACAAAAATGCCTCAGTGGAATGGATCGACGGCAATTTTGGTAGCAAAGTTACTATGAAGTATCCCTGCATTATTTTAAAAGAAACAGGAGCACGGGGACAGGTGATTTCAATTGCTGTTGCGGGCAAAGGTCAGCATCAAGATGCCGGAGCAAAAATTATTCATCTAGCGCCCAACACAACCTCAAATGTGGTTGCAAAATCGATCAGCCAAAAGGGCGGCAGATCAAGTTATCGTGGTTTGCTCAAAATTATACCCGGTGCAGTTGGCGCAAAAGCGCGCGTGCAATGCGAAGCATTATTGCTTGATGAGCAATCACGTTCCGATACCTATCCAACAGTTGATGTGCGCGAGTCGCAGGTTGATGTAGGGCATGAAGCTTCTGTGAGCAAGATAAGTGAAGAGCAACTATTTTATCTGCAAAGTCGCGGACTTGATGAAGTTAAAGCACGCGCATTGATCGTGAATGGTTTTATCGATGCGTTTGTTAAAGAATTGCCCATGGAGTATGCAGTAGAAATTAATCGGCTCATTGCTCTAGAAATGGAAGGCTCGATCGGATGAACACCGTACACATCCCATCTGGCATGCAGGTGCTAGTTTTTGATGATTTATCGCATCAATCTCCCGAACTAACTCTTCGACTCGATGTTGGTGCGCATGCTGTTGTAATACTTCTTCATGTTGGAGAAGCTTCAGTCATAACTAACATAAACTTGGTAATGGAAGGTGATTATTCCCAGGCACAATTGTATGCAGTTTATGTCACGCATGGCAAAGGAAATGCTCAGTTGATGGTGAATCAGCATCATCTAGGACGGTCGACAAAAAGCTCGGTGGTCATGCGAGTATTGAGCGCAGATAATTCTCACTGCATGTACAAAGGTATGATTCGCATTGATGAGCATGCTCGCGGTAGCAACGCACATCAAGAACACAAAGCGCTCTTGTTAAGTCCACAAGCACGAGCGGTGGCTGAGCCAATGCTTGAGGTGCTCACTAATGATGTGCAGTGTGGTCATGGCAGTGCGGTGGGCATATTAGATCAAGAACAATTATTTTATATGCAAGCGCGAGGATTAACTCTTGAACATGCGCGCAAACTGTTATTAGAATATTTTTGTGTGCAAGCGTTTGATGGAATTAGTGATCCTGCTATTAAAAAACAAATGTATGCCAAAATTTCTGAACATATACACAACTTGCTCTCTGAAAAAAGTAAGGTATGATTCCTCAGTTTTTGTCATCCTGAACTCGTTTCAGGATCCATCATGGTAAACGGATCAAGGCATGAAATTGTGAAAAAAAGTAATTTTATTGAATAAATCAAACCTTGAGTGTATGGATTTGTTTGATACTATTTTCTGATTAGATGATATGGATTCTGATTGTCACCCTGAACTCGTTTCAGGGTCAGGATGACAAACCGGAGAGAATCGCATCATAGATCCTGCTTATCACCCTGGACTCAGGACAAGCTTGTTTCAGGGTCCCAGCCATTGCCAAGGCTTTGGCGGGCACAGCAGGATGACAAATCTCGCAACAAGTCACTTGGGTTCAAAAGTTTTTTCATCGAATTAAAATAGTGGATCTATAAAATGACCTTTACAAAAAATGATTTTAGGGAATTACTTATTCCCGTTCGTGGTGCCCCCTCGGCTAAGCTCGGGAGTAAACGCCCAGCCTGCCCGCCGAAGCTTGCCAAGCCGGAAGGCCTGGATAAGCGTAGGCTGGGTCGAACCACAAATCCGAATAAAAAGGAAAACTGATGACACCATTCAAAAAAAATGATTTCCCAATTTTCAGCCGACCCTACAACGGCAAACAACTCATGTATTTAGATTCAGCCGCAACATCGCAAAAACCACAACAAGTCATCGATGCACTCAGTAATTTTTATGCTTATCAAAACAGCAACATCCACCGTGGCATTTACAAACTTTCTGAAGATGCAACAGCGTTGTATGAAAATATACGCACAACCGTTGCTCAATTTCTCAATGCGCGTGAAGCACGAGAAATTATTTTTACGCATGGTGCTACAGAGGGCATCAATCTAGTTGCGTATTCTTGGGCTCGCAAACACTTGAAAGCGGGTGATGAAATTTTGCTCACGGTGATGGAGCATCATGCAAATTTGCTACCTTGGCAACGTATAGCGCACGAGCAAGGCGTGGTGTTGAAATTTATTCCAGTCCATGATGATGCCTGTCCTGAGCTTAGTCGAAGGGGTACCTTGGATCTTGAAAAACTTGATGAGTTGCTTTCTCATCGCACAAAATTGGTAAGTGTGGTGCATGTCTCACATGTTTTGGGAACGCATAATGATATCGATCTTATCACACAGCGTGCGCATGCAGTTGGTGCTCGCGTGCTGATCGATGCCGTGCAATCGGTACCACACCAAAAAATTGACGTGCAAAAAGTAGGTGCGGATTTTTTAGTGTTCTCTGGCCACAAAGTGTTGGGACCAACTGGCGTTGGTGTTTTGTATGCTCGTAAAGAAATTCATGATCAACTTGAGCCATATCAACTTGGCGGAGGCACTATAGTTGATGCTGATTTTCTGCAGGCGCGATTTTTGCCAGTTCCTCATCGGCTTGAAGCTGGTACACCACCAATAGCGCAAGTGATTGGGCTTGGTGTTGCCATTAACTACCTGCAGGAAAATACTAATTTTAGGGATCTGCAGCGCTACGAAGCTGCCTTGTGCGCACAACTTATTGATGGTTTAGTTGCACTGCCCAAGATAAAACTTCTCGGGCCACTCGATCAACTGAAACAACAAGGTCATATCGTAAATTTTGTTGTTGATGGCTTTCATGCACACGACGTTGCAGCATTTTTGGACACTCATGGCATTTGTGTTCGTGCAGGCCACCATTGTGCACAACCGTTTGCCAAAGCATTTAATATTGATGCATCAGTACGTGTAAGTTTCTACGGTTATAATTCTATGGATGAGGTTAATGCGCTTATAAATGCACTCAAGTTGCTCGTGTAATTAATTGTGCATTTATTAATTTTTGGTATTTTTTGGCATTTTCTGTTATTCTTTTTTTGATTTTTCAACATTCTTAATAACATAAAAACTGAATGTAGGATTCTATGAACACTATGATAAAACGATGGACATTTGTTTGTATGTTACTGCTTTGCAGCGTACATAATTGCGCGCGGAGTATGGAGTATTTGGCTTCAGCAGTAGTGTGGAAATGGTGTATTCTCCCCGGAGCAACAGTCGGATCCAAAATATTTTATGATCTTGTAATTGCACCGATTGACGAAATTAGAGACGGAGTTAATAGTGCTAATAAAAAACTCGATGCACTTCAAACGCAAGTTAATGAAGGTTGCAAAGCGAATGATGCTAATTTCAGGAATATTAAGGAAAACCAACTTCCTGCGCTTAAAACTGAGTTAAAGGATCTTATAGAAAAAACTGGGGGCGACATGACGGCTGACCTTAAAGCGAAATTCGATCACTTAAATATTGCAATCGCAGGTTTAGAAAAAAATGTTGATTCGCGACTGACCGCGTTAGAAACAAGTGTGCAAGCACTAGGCAGACAAGTAGCTAAAAGTACTGAGCAGCGAGAAGCCGATTCCTATTTAAAACTAAAACAAAAAGTTACATTGAAAATAGCAAAACAAAAGACATCGCGAGAAAACTTGCTTGCAGCGAAGCAAGAATTTAGTGGGATGATAAAAGAAGATGCAGAGCCATTTGCTGAACTCGGTGAAATTTCTGATCTCGAAGAAGACCCATCTCAAGAAAGATTAGTAAACAAGAGTAAAAAAGTGGAAGGTTATTCAAGTAGGTTGCATAAGTGTCGGGGCATTATCGACAAATATACTCGTCAAAACCAGCAGGCTGTTATAAAAAGGTTAGATGAACAATCTTCAGTTTTAGCTGGCCTCGAACAAGGCCAACAGAGACTTTTGCAGTTTGTTGATAGATTTCAGGATGGCGGGCAAACCCAGACAAGATTTAAACCGTTTCATGTCCTTGGCCAGCGAAAATTGAATGCAGCTGAAGTAGTTTTGTATGATCAAGTCCGAAAATTAAGGCCCACTCTACCCATTACTGCGAGTAACTCTGACCCAGTGGATGAAAAGTAAAATTTTTCATCAGATGAATAAAAATAGCCCCGGAAATTTCCGGGGCCTTCCATTTTCTATACCAAATTGCAACACAATGCATGCATAACTCTTGCATTTCCCATTAGTCTTGCGAGATTGTATTGAAGTGAATGTCTAGCAAAAAGAAAAAGAGTGTGCAATATTTAAGTGATCGAATTTCGCTTTAAGGTCAGCCGTCATGTCGCCCCCAGTTTTTTC
>JABDCY010000002.1:74574-75174 GCA_013287855.1 Candidatus Babelota bacterium
CAATATTATCGCTATGTTCTCGTACAAAAGACAAAAAATTTTGGAATAGAGTTATGATTCAAGATCAAGAATTGCTTATTAAATTATTAAGTGTTTTATTTCCCGATGCAATTATTTATTTATTTGGATCTCGAGCTCGTGGAACTGCGCGAAGTAGCTCGGATATTGATATTGCTATCGATGCTAAAAATCCAATAGATATTCTAGAACTTATGCGGGCTGCTAATGTCATTGAGGCGCTTAATATTCCTCTAAAAATAGATTTGGTAGATTTCAATGCCGTTCCAATCGAAATGCAGCACGTCATAAAAAAAGAGGGTAAGCAATGGAAAGCATAACACAGCAAAAAAAAATTGTAGCCCAATCTTATAGGCGCTTGGAACATATTGTTGCGCGATTTCAACAGATGCATGAGACGCCAGAAAAATTTGATGCAGATGAAAAAATGGCATATCGAGATTCTTTGATTAAACGTTTTGAATTTTCGGTTGACGTAACCTGGAAGTTATTCAAATTACTTCTTGAAGAAAAGTATGGTATCAAAGTGGCTTCGCCCAAAAAAGTATTTCAAGAATGTGTTGCTCAGAATATTATTTCGCA
>JABDCY010000003.1 GCA_013287855.1 Candidatus Babelota bacterium
GATAAGCTTTTGCAGCGAGCAATTATCAAACAACGAGATAAGCCAAAAATAGAGGGATTGCTGATAACACCCCAATTTAAATGTGGCTATCATCTACAACTAGAGAAACCACTATCAGAAAAATCCCTCACTAGAGTTTTGAAGAAGCATGATGAAATAGTATCATGGTCAATTAATCAAAACTAATTCTGCTTATCAGGCTTTTGTTCCAATTTCTTGCTGGTAATTTTATACAACCGCAAAGGTTCGAATAATTTTCCACCAATTGGTTTTGTCATTACTGCATAACTAGATGGCTCGCCACCAGTAAGAAATATTTCTGATATTTTCCCATAAAAAAATTCATTTTTATCACTATCAGGCTTGAAGGCATCATCAAACAGAGCACTGGTCTTCTGTTGGTCGTCTACGAGTTTTGTAATAATTTGCAAAGATAATGCTGTTACAAAAAAAGCATCCGCTTCTCTTCTTTTTCGCTCTTCTTCTTCTTTTCTATGCTGTTCTTCTTGTCTTGTCTGTATCGAATTCCAGCTTCATTGAACGCATTTTCAAAGATAGCATTTTCTTCGCGCTCTTTGGCTAGACGTTGCACTTTTTCGTAGATGTCGCTTGAGGGAAAAACTTCTCTTCTGTTCCGTTGTTCTTCTTGTTCACGCCGTTGGACCGCTTTCTGCATTTGTTCAAAAGTTTTTCGTTCAGTATCATTTGACGTAAAATTTTCGACCAAATGATTTGAAGAATTTTGCTGTCTCGCAGCATTCACGGCTTCACTAGTAAAATCTTTCCAAAATTCTTTTTTCTTCTTTTGTTCATGTGCGTGACGAGCACTCATGCTTAAAATATTTGAATCAAAAGTGCTCAAAAGACACGCTAAAACTAGTATTTTTCTTAAAATTATCATATTATTTCCCCCTAAATTTCCTATTTCCATCTTAATTATTTTAAACAAAATACATAATTTGTCAAATTAGGCAACTTGCTCCTATTAAATAATTTCTAGCAGGAAATGGCAAAGTTGAGTGATGCCCTAGATAGGTTCCCTATAGCTAGTTTTTTTATCCTGTTCTGGTAAAATTATGCTTAGTTTTAGCGCCCGTAGCTCAACTGGATAGAGCATCAGACTTCGGATCTGAGGGTTAAGGGTTCGAATCCTTTCGGGCGCATTTCGTAAAGTTGCCCTTTTTACACATATCCATTCTTTAGATATACTAATAGTATAAATCATGATCAATTCAGGGACTTTACAGGGGTAACCATGAATTACAAAATATTCATTATTTCCTTATCATTTCTTGGCTTCACATATGTTGAAGCAAATACTATGCAAAATGAGATCTTAAAAAATTTATATACACTATGGCGCCGTACCAAAATCGGTGGCTACTATGTTTCCAAGCGCATTAATCATGCATTAAATAGTGCCCAAGAAACGCAATGGTATACTATCCTCGGCTACGATCCGCACATTCGCGTGGCGTTTCCTGATCATAATACCGTAAAACGCATTCAAAACGTCAGACCAGAAGAACTTGCTGGACAAACTCCATTATTAATCTGTCACGGATTTTTGAACTGTGGACGATCCTATGCCAACTATAAAAATGCTGATCGCTTTAAACGCCCGATATTTTCTTTTGACTATCCCGAAGTCGCTAGTTTGCGCAATATAAATCTGGGTGAAGATCACGATACATGTGCGCTATTGTATGTGCTGCATGAAATTTCAAAAATTAATCCCGACAAAAAGTTAGACATTTTAGCACACTCGCGTGGAGCCGGTACCGCATTGCGCGCATTATATGCTACATTACATCCCGAAAAGCATAACGAATTATTCAAATCAATAGGTATTCATGTGGATACGCAACAGGGCTTTGAACAAGTGCAGTCGATTAAGTTGATGCTTGCGGGGCGCAATATTATGCTCGCATACCCAATGCTGAATGCGCACACCGCCATCAAACATGTTTCGGATCAATTACAGTATGTAGTTAAACCGCGCGGCTTTATTTCACAGACCTCAAACTCTGGCAATCCGCGAGCGTGGGAAGATATTATCAATACACAATTGCAAGCAAGCACAAATTTTACGGGAGCCGATGTGCAGCCGATCGATCTTTTGCAAGACATTTTAAAAGAACATACATTTTCACTTGGCTTTGCATTTGCCACCAAAGATGACATCGTAAGTAATAACCATGATGCTCAGGTGAAAAAATTAATTGAATTATATCCAGTGAATCAAAATGCTGGTGCGTATTTGATTACCGATCAAGGACAAGATCATGATGATCTTGCTGCCGTATTTAACATTGTTGCAAACAAATAACTAGAGGAGTTACTCATGGAAGTACTAGGTTTTATCGGGATTATTATTTTAGCCTGTATCATTTTTGGCGCGATGTGGTTTGTGATGGGCTACAACAGTCTTGTGCATCTGCGTGCATTGCTCAAAGAAGCTTGGTCGGGTATTGATGTGCAACTTAAGAGGCGCTACGATCTGATTCCCAATCTGGTGGAAACGGTTAAAGGCTACAGCATCCATGAAAAATCGACGCTAGAAAACATCGCTAAATATAGATCAGCTTCCATGAATGCCACCACGGTGGAAGCAAAAGCAGGGGCAGAAGCTGGACTTGCCCAAGCACTGAAAACCTTATTTGCGGTGGCAGAAAATTATCCACAACTTAAAGCAAATGAAAATTTCATGCGCCTGCAAAAAGATCTCAGCAAGATTGAAGATGAGCTACAACTTGCACGTCGCTATTACAACGGTACTGCCCGCAATTATAATATTAAGGTTCAAATGTTTCCTTCGCGCATCATTGCCGGAATCACGGGATTTACAGTTGAACCATATTTTGAATTAAGCAATGCTGCTGAGCGTGAAGTGCCGACGGTTAAGTTTTAAAAACCAGACAAGGCGACCGAAGCAGCCCATGAAAAAATTTGCTGCGCAAGAAATGCCATTAATCCCGAGATGTCATCCTGAACTTGTTTCAGGATCCATGACACGCAGGAATGGCTCAACTATTGGTAATGTGAAAATAAAGTGCGACATTTTAAGAAAGCTTCATGTCCGGTTTCTTAATTTGATTGAAATGATTTAATGATTGGATCCTGAAACAAGTTCAGGATGACATCGAGGAGTGGCTCTGTGTCGATTAATAAATTTTATTTGTTTCTAGGCCTTTGCATATTCAATGCACATCTTTTTGCCCGCCAATCTCTCGAAGTTATCAACTCCTTCGAAAGTCTCATTACGGTGCATCCCGATGCGCGCATGGATGTGCAAGAAACTATCAACTACACCAATCACGGCATCTATGGCCTGCATGGTATTTATCGTGATTTCCCAACGCGCTACCACGATCGCTGGGGTAATAAAGTTGTTGTAGGATTTCACATTCAGCAAATTTTGCGCGATGGTTATCCAGTCCCATTTCACCTAAAATCGATGGAAAATGGCAAGCGCATTTACATTGGTGATCCAGAGCGCATCGTTGAACCAGGTAATTATGTCTACACCATTTATTACACTACAACGCGTCAGCTTGGTTTTTTTGAAAATCATGATGAGCTCTATTGGAATGTGACCGGCAATGGCTGGAAATTTCCCATCAAACATGCAACTGCTCACGTTACGTTGCCGCACGGCATCCCTGCTGATTCGATAAAAACAGAAGGTTACACCGGCTATCAAGGCGAGCAAGGGAGTGATTATAAAACCCAAGTTACTACTACTGGTGTCTGTCTGTTTACCACAACTCGCGCCCTACAACCTGGCGAAGGTCTTACGATTGTTGTCGCGTGGCCAAAAGGTTTTGTCACAGCACCAACATGGCTCACAAAAATTCGTGATTTTGTGCAAGATAATATGGGCATTTTATGGTTGTTATTGGGATTATTAATTCTCCTGTTTCTGTACATTCCAAAATATTTGAGTTTCAGAGCTGAGCAGCGTGCCATTTCTGGCACGATAATTCCTCGCTTTTACCCGCCGCAAGGTTTAACGCCTAGTGAAGTCATGTATATTAATCGCAAGGGATTTGACACCAAAGCATTTGCTGCTGAAATCGTTAATATGGCTGTGCACGGTTATCTCACGATCGCATACGAAGAAACGTCATTTTTAGGTACATCAAGTTATACCTTGCAAGCTAAAAAAATGTCGCGCCAAGCTCACGAAGATACAGAAACAGAGCAGGAAGCACTTTACGCTACCTTATTTAAATTGCTTTTTGCACGAGGCGAAACGCTTAAGTTGAACAGCTCACATCATACAATTCTAGCTAATGCTATTTCTCACCTAAGAACGTATCTGAGCAACATGTATTCTGCAAAATGTTTCAACTTCAATTATTCAACACTCGCTATGGGAGTGATGATAGCAGGTGTTTTTGGCTTTATTGGTCTTTTTCTTGTTCCTGATACCAGCGAAAGTGGTTTTGCTTGGCTCGTGGTAATTGTGTATGCATTGATCACGATCTTGTTTGGCTTGACTATGCGTGGTTACACTGCAGAGGGCATGCGACTCAATGAAGAAATTGAAGGCTTTAAATTATTCTTAGCAACTACTGAAACAGAACGTCTCAAAATAATTGGAACGCCACCTACAAGAACGCCAGAATTGTATGAGACCTATTTGCCGTATGCTATGGCACTCGGTGTCGAACAACAATGGTCTGCACAATTTGCAACACTGTTTGCACAGTTTGCGCAAGAAGGACATCCTTATGTGCCAGTCTGGTATATTGGCACACGACCATTTTCTGCGTTTGGTGCTGGCGAATTCTCTTCACAACTGAGCAGCTCACTGAGCAATGTTATTGCAGCTTCAGCGACTCCTCCCGGACGCTCATCAGGTTCCGGTGGTGGAGGATCATCTGGCGGCGGCGGAGGCGGTGGGGGCGGAGGAAGCTGGTAACCGCCTATTTTTGCTGCTGCACAATCTTTAATTTTCCGGTATTCTCTATGCATGTGTGCCCGTAGCTCAGGTGGATAGAGCGGTAGATTCCTAATCTGCAGGCCACAGGTTCAAATCCTGTCGGGCACGTTCCTTTCTAATTGTTCCCATCAAAAGTTTCTAACCGACATGTCTATTGTTTTATCCACAATGCTGGAATGGATAGTGTTTCCACTCGACAATTAAATTGCTCCTGCTTATAATTAAAGCGATAAGTTAATAAATTTATGTCTAAAGGTTTTTATGAAATTAAAATTACTTGTTTCATTGTTGCTGATACCTTTGTTTGCCAAAGCCGAGAATGGCAAATCCGCTATTCATAGCTTTGGGAGCATTATATTTTCCTCATCTGAAGCGGATTGTGAACCTAAACAATATAGCGTCGCTATTAATTGCACGTTCAATGCAAAACTTTTAAGTATTACGACAACTAAGTTTGGATTAACACCTAAAGAAGGACCTGATTCTTCGGTGTGGGTATCTACCAACCACGACATGAAGACGCTGTCAGAATATTTAGCGTTAGGGATTTATCCAAGGCAGCACACTTTATTGCTTGCTGGACAAAGAACAAATATTCCCTTTAGCACGAAATTCTTTAATAATTTACAAGAAGTCGGATACGGAGAAGCAACTTGGAAACCAGGTGGACAAAGTATTTGGATACCTGCACAACGAAAAAGCTATGGTTCATTGGTCAATTTCGATCGAATGCTAACTGAAGAAGAAATGCCGAAAGTTATCGAGCATCTTAATAACTGTATGACTAAATATCACGATTCATTGAGTGAAAAAAATATACCAGAGGACAAGGAAGATTCGGAAGAATACAACAGGTTAACAGATTGCTCACATCAAATTTTTAAGACGATATTTAAGTTCCATAAATCAGCTTATACCGATGAAAATATTGCGCGAAATACCTCTGTGCGTGTAGAGAATGAGAGAGAGATATACGGGCAAGTGGTCGGTCAAATTATAAAAGGGCTACAGGAGCGGAGAAGACTGCAATATCAATACGAAGAGCTACAGTCTGAAAAACGCGATCGTATGCACGATCCATTTGAAAAAGTGACCGATGCCATCTTGAATAAAGTGGAGCAATATCAGAATGCTCTTAAGAATTGTGATCAGCAAACAGACGTTGAACAGCAGATAGAATGTTTTAATGAATTTAAGAAATCTCTCCAACGATCGGAAATCTAAAGGATTTTTAGGAAAAAATTAATTTGCGCGTTGATTGTCCTAGCTTCGTTGTCATATAACATTGTAGCCGTAAAAAGTTTGCATCATTAGCTCCGTGGAGCCTGTCCTGAGCTTAGTCGAAGGGCTACGGTTGGCAGGCCAGTTTCTTTAAAAAAATTATATTAACAGAAAATTGAGGCGTGGGCGCATAACCTAAAAGTAGGACTAAAAAAAGGAATATTTACAGGGAAGAACAGGGAGAAATGGTTAATATTTACCATTTGCCAATCTATAGTAGGGAGGGTAAACTGGATAGTAAGTTTAATGGTATTATCCTAAAATATGAGGGACAAAATATGAAGAAGTTAATGTTAGCGCTGTCAATGGCAGCTGTACCAGCTTTTGTTGGTGCGATGGAGCAAAAGGACGAATTTCCTTCGATTCGTTTGAGATTTATGCCTAAGATACAAGAAGTTGGGACGTATACTAATTACATGCCAGAAAAGGCGATGTATATTGGACAAATACATTGTGGTTTTGACCTAAAAGCCATGCATTCTGAGTCTGGAAATAGATATGGTGGAATGATGGTAGTACAAACATTTCATCACGATATGCAATACCTTAAGGAGCAAGCAGAAGCCTGTATTCAGCAAATTCCATTAGCAAGACAATTGGACCTAGAATACATGGATTCATTTGGCACAATAGATGCTTCTGATTTTGATTATGTTGACATTCGAAAAGGTTCTGGAAAAGAGTATGAAAATTTGGCAGATAATTCAAGTATCGATATCAGAAAAGATGGTAAGCGAATTGCATTAAGCTTTAATGCAAAAGAACCATTAAAAGGAAATGTTGTAGCTAAAATATTAACAGATGCAAAGACATGTTTGACGCAGAAGGATGCTCCCACAGATTACTGCGACGGAAGAGTAAAAAATGTAAGAGGAGACTGTGTCGCAACACTTCAAGCGTTTTTAAACGAGGAAAAGTAATTATCGACCTAATTATAAAACCGATCAGTTTGTGCTGATCGGTTTTTTGTTGACTTAAAAAACCAACCTTGTATATAAGATAGACTAAATTGGTGCTTCCATCTTAAAACTCGTAAACACTGTCTGGATGTGTTGTAAAGTGAATCCAAATTCGATATTATGTTTGCTAAATGCATCTACTAGAGTACGTTTTTACTCAGGCTCATTGCATTTACCCTGAACTTTCAAAATTGAATCACCCTGGTAGCATACTAATTGAATTAATCAAATCTTGCCTTGTTTACAGCTCGACAAAGTGCCTATTTTTCTTAAACTTAAGAAACAGAATTAACAAAAATTAGAGTATTTTAAGGATCTTTCATGAAAAGTAAATTAATGTTTGCTATAACAATATTGCTGTTGTTGCCGTCATATAGCGGAGCGGTACGACATGTTAATAAAGTAGTTATGAAACAACTTAAAAGTAAATTGACCAGCCTTGCCGAAGAAAATACTAAGTTAAAAGCCGAATTAGCACAAAATGCTAAAATATTAAACGATGAACAGGGGAAAACAGCACGCACAGTCGCTCGGTTGCGCTTTGCAGGTCATGTAACAAACCCTGCAAATATTATGATTAGTGCCGTATGCGGAGCAATCACATATAACGCTGTTAAGAAAATAATTAGTTGGGGCGATGACAAAAGTGCTGATTCAGTGAAACCGATTGAAGAATCAAAGAGCTAAAGGATTTTTATGAAAAAATTAATTTTTGCGTTTGTTGCTATAGCTTCGTTGTCAAATAACATTGTAGCCGTAAAAAATTTGCATCATTTTGCCAGACAAAAGCTCGGTAAGCAATGGGCTAAGATCGCTCAAGAAAACATAAAGTTAAAACAAGAATTGGCTCAAACAGCAGGACAAGAAGCCAGCGCAGAGAAACATAAGGCATGGGCAAACGTATGTGGTTATAGCGTTGGAGGTCTTCTCATTTATGGAATTTTTGGCGGTTTTAAAAAGTAATTTGAGAACTTTTTACAATAATTTTGAGTGCGCTGATCGGAGTAAACCTCGTCGGCTCATTTTTTATATAATCGTGAGTTGTAAAAACACCATATAGCCAAAAGCATCACCATAGCGATTTTTTATTGCTGGTGGAATTAGAGGAATATCCCACATTCCACCAATTCCCCATTTTAGATGATCAAAATGTAAAAATTCATAGACATAACCCATCGTTAATTTTTGTACATTAAAGATGTGATGCGCGAGTGGATCTGGGGCAATAAACAAATCATTTTTATTCACCGTCTCATACCGTGTAAAAAACAAATGCGTTTTGTGCAGCTCTAAGGTGCCTTCAAGGATTAATGCAGGCAGCTTGTCCCCCGGCTTTTCGTCATTCAAACCAAAAATTGCCGCAAGTTGCACATTGCTATCATCAAATGCTTTGTTATACAGGATGCTGCAGGTAGTGCGCGCGATGTCAAGTTCCGGTCGCAATTGTTCGGGACTCTTGAGAAAACCGTAACTAAATTGCAAAGCAAGATTTGGTGTGGGATTGCATGAAATTCTAAACGAATATGAATCAAATCGAGGTTTATCAAAGTCAAATCTGAATTGATCTGGTTCTCTGCCGGTGAATGAGCTCACTTCCACTTTACAACCATCATGTACAAATCCGACCGTCAACACACCAAACTGAACGTGTGTTGAATCTGTCCAATGATGCGCTATAGGGGTTTCAGGATTATATTCACCAGAAAATCGCATAAAATAGACCGGAGGACCCAATGCCGGTTCGCCAGGAAGCGCGAAATACAAGAATAACGAATCATGCTCGGTAAACCTAAAGGTATTTACGACGCCAAGTTCCATAACAAGATCATGTGGGTGTTGGCGATTAATAAGAGGAGTAACGCCATTACACGTCTCACCAGTTTGCAATAGAAGTGGGTATCCGCAAGAACCAATGGTCGCTGGCTCGAGTGATAACATAGTGCGAAGTGCAAAGGTATAGGTGCTCAAATCCCTCTGCGTTGTGGCCATCAACATATTTTCATCAAAAAATTGTTTTCCGCCACGCGGTCCTGTCTGCTTATCAAAAATTGTGTAAGAAAAACCAAATATCATGAACATCCATTCATCATGCATGAAATCAAAGCCGGTTTCGGGACTTGAGTCGGGCATCCAACTAGTTCCTGAAGCGTCACGGTTAATAGAATAGGTGCCATACATGCTGTGTTTCATTTCATGCATAGCATGCTCGGTATGCATTGCGTGATCGCGCGATGGTGAAAAGGGCACATGGTGATCCACAGGTAGGGATGAGCGTTCAAAGAAGGGTGGAGCTTCATGGTTGCGATGATCCTGCGCATTAAGCGGTATGCTCATGACTAACAACAGAACTAACGTGTGGCAAAATCTCATAATTATCTCAATTCAGTTTTTAATTTTTTTCAGTGCAGAGCCTTTGTGCATCGCAAGATGTCCTGTTTTGATACTTTCGATTAAATAGTGCGGTTCTTCTTTTGAAGCATGGACCGTGTAATTTTTAAACATAATTTCGGACGTAATTTTTTTCTTGACCTTGCCACGCACGAGACCCGCTTGCGGAATTCCATCTACAATGTCGCCAACGTTGAGTTCTTTCGACACCGTTATTCTCCTTCTATGAAATATATTGTAATACGCCGCGTATAATTGATAATCGTTGATTACCATGATACGAATCTTATTAATAATAACGGAAGGGAATTATGAAAGATCAGGAACTAGATAATAATCAATTAGCAGAAGAGCGCACGTTACTAGCGGCAGAACGCACATTTTCTGCATGGCTGCGAACAGCTCTTGCTGCCATGGGTGGCGGACTTGCGATTTTACGATTAATTAGCTTCAAGAGTGAATTGCACAGAACAATTGGTCATATTCTTGGTGAAACACTTATTCTGTGGGGATGTGCGATAATTCTATTTTCTGCTCTTGATTTTAAAGACACTCGTAATAAATTACGTTTTGCTAAAAATTACAAAAGTTCTACGACCGGATTTCTTGTCATTGTGGTGCCACTTCTGGTCATGGCAGCCTTACTTATATGGATTACCTTACCATGAATACTATTGATCTTGGTACACAGCTCTATGTTTATGCCTATCCCTTGGTTCTCATGGATGTCACACAAAAAGCGATGACTCACGATGGTGCCAATGTAAATACATTTGTGCATGTTTCTGAATTTCCTACTGATGAGTTCAAAGATATTGTGCGACCAAATGTTGATACGCTGTATTCGTTTGCCTGGCTTGATCTTGCACGTGCACCAATAAAGCTATCGGTGCCGGATACGCAGGGGCGCTATTATTTAATGGAGCTCATGGATGCCTGGACGAATGTGTTTGCATCACTGGGCAAACGCACCACGGGGACTAATGCGCAAGATTTTCTTATTGTAGGTCCTCGATGGACAGGTGTCGTGCCAGAAGGTGCGCACAAAATTCAATCACCAACCGATATGGTGTTGATACTTGCGCGCACGCAGACCAATGGTAAAAATGATTACGATTTTGTGCATAAAATCCAAGCGGGCTACCAGCTAGCGCCTCTTGGCTCACCAGCGCAAGCGCTCAAAATATCATCAGTTGCTAGTGCAATTGGCACGCACACGGCGCCCGTTGATAAAGTTGCTGCAATGGATGTGCAAACGTTTTACACCATTTTTGCCCACGCGTTAAAAAATAATCCTCCCGCAGAGGCAGATGCCCCCATGCTTGAACGATTAAAAAGTATTGGGATTGTGCCCGGCAAAGATTTTGATGGCGCTGCACTTTCTACAGATCTGCTCGCAGAACTTACGCAGGGCAAAAAGCAAGCATTTAAAGAGATGACTGCAAAGATGCAGGCTATGAAACGAATTAATGGCTGGGGGATCATGCTCGATATAGGCACGTATGGCACCGATTATCTCACGCGTGCGATGATTGCCCTCATTGGTATTGGCGCAAATTTGCCGGTCGATGCCGTTTATCCAACAGCATTTGTCGATGCTGATGGCCAACCACTTAATGGCAAGAACAAGTATGTAATTCATTTTGATAAAGATCAGTTGCCACCCGCTAATGCTTTCTGGTCAATTACAATGTATAACGCTGAAAGTTTCTTAATCAAAAATCCATTACATCGTTATGCGCTTGGTGATCGCGACAACTTAATGTTTAATGCTGATGGATCATTAGATATTTTTATTCTGCACGAATCACCGGGAACAGATAAAGAATCTAATTGGTTACCAGCACCAGAAGGCTCGTTCAATCTGACCATGCGGATCTATTGGCCACAAGAATCGGTGCTCAATGGTGAGTGGGCACCGCCAGGTATCAAAAAAATAAATAAACAAATTAGAAAAAATTGAAATTATGATGCGCTAATTCATTTTTGTTGAACACATCAGGATAAGCTGCAGCCAGGTCTAGAATTATTTTTGCCACCCAACTTCTTTAAGAAAAGCCAGTAAATTCTTTTCAAACACTTCGAGTTCCGCTGCGTCCATAACTCCACCACTCTCAGGACAACATTCTTTTTTTCCATCGGCAAATGAAGGTAAACCAAGTAGGGCGCGTCTGTTGTCGACATTTTCTGGATCCATGAGATTGCGAGCATAGAAACCCGTTGTACTTGGATAAAATTGTGTCCCGTAATATTGCTGTTTTCCTTCATAGAGAGCAACGCGATCAAAAAGCTTTGCATATTCATTTTGAACGGGTTGGCCATGTTTTAGTTCTTGTTCAAGATTTTGCAATGCTCGTCGCATTACATGTGGTTTTGAAATAGCATGAATAGCTATTAACCATGCAGCTTTATGTACTTTGAAATCATACTTTGAAATGCTTGGCCAACCATAGTGCGCTAAAAAAGAATCGAGTAAATCGGCATTTTTTTCATGCAAGGAGCGCATTTCTGCGTTATATTGATTGCCAAACAATTTGCCTTCTTGTTCTAGTCGAGTGCGAACCACATCGTCTTGGGCAGCTGCATCAACTAGAAGTTGGCAGGCTTTTTCTACGCTGCTAAATATCATTGATTAATCTTTCCACACAAATCTTCATACAATTTTTCAGGATCGGCCCTAAAACCGGAACTTTTTATTTTGCGCTACTAGTGGAAACTTATCATTGTACTGTAACAAAAAAGAAGAAAATGCTATTAGATTTTATCGTCTTTTGCTAGTAAAATGAATGAGTTGTTGCACCAACCCACGCTCTCCGATATTTGCAAAATTTGCCACTCAAGAAAATTGAGCGAATTGGACGCCAAATGATGAAGCTAAGAAAAATTTGAATCGAGTTAAAATTGTGAGCGAAATATGAAATTCAATATGAGAGGTATAAGATCTCTGACTTCAATAGTTATTTGTGCTTTTTTTGGAATCGCATGTTCTTCCCAAAACATCAACGCAAATAAAAAACCTGCCCAGTCTATCGAAGAATTGCAAACGCAACTTGAAAATGTGCTTAAAGATATGCATGTACCTGGCATGTCCGTTGCGCTTGTGAATCGAGATGGTCCTATGTGGACAGCTGGCCTAGGCAAAGCTGATTTAGCTAGTGATCGGACTGCAACTGCAGCAACGCTGTTCCGCATCGGGTCAGTATCTAAGGGGTTTATCTCCCTTGCTGTCCTTATGTTAGCCGATGAAGGCAAGCTCTCACTCGAAGATTCCGTGCAAAAATTAGCACCAGAAGTTTGGTTCGACAATAAGTGGGAGGCGAGCGATCCAGTGCGTGTTGTCCATTTATTAGAAAACACCACAGGTTGGGATGACATGCATTTGCGCGAATTTGCCAAGAACCCTTCAATAATGTCCTATGGCGATGCGCTTGATTATGATCACAGCTCGCGAACCTGTCGTTGGCGCCCTGGTACGCGCATGGCTTATTGTAATTCTGGACCAGCCGTTGCAGCCTATATTGTTGAAAAGATTACCGGTAAGAGTTTCGAAGAATATGTTGGGCAAAAATTCTTCAAACCAATTGGAATGCAAACAGCATCATACTTTCAACCGTCTTCGGAATTAACTACTGTGCTTTATCATAGTGACGGCAAAACGTCCTATCCTTACTGGAATCTACTTTATCGTTCCATTGGCGCTATCAATGCCAGCGCCAATGATATGGCAAATTATCTTCTTTTCTATCTTAATCATGGCAATCTACATGGCACACAAATCATACCTGCCGCTATCTTTAACCGAATGGAAGTCCCCTCGAGCACTTGGGCGGCTAAAGAAGGTTTGCGGGTGGGATATGGCTTGAGTAACTACTGCACCATGTATGATGGCTTTGTATATCATGGACATGATGGTAACGTGCCTGGAGGGCTTACTGCCATGGAATACATGCCTGCCGAAGGTATTGGTTATTTTTATAGTATCAACTCCGACAATCGAAAGGCGTTCGAGCAAATTGGCGCGGTCATTCGTGTATATATTACCCGCCAACTGCAAAAACCATCTATTCCTCCGGAGATTTCACTTCCTGAAAAAACAAATGCATATACCGGTTGGTATGAACCCAATTCACCTAGGGTCGAGTTATTTTTCTTTCTCGAACGTTTGATTGGCATGGCCTATATTCATTTCCAAGACAATAAGCTCCTTGTTAGTTCTTTAGCAGAAAAAAATGCAACATTTTTTCCTGTCACGGATACTCAGTTTCGCTATGCGCCTATGAACGAGTATCCCGACCCATTGCCAACACTCAAGTTGCTTGTGCCAAATGCCGAAGGAGAGTTCATCCAGCTTAGCTTGGGGCTGAGAAACGCATCTCTCTTACATATTACAATGAAACGCATTCCTACATGGCTTGCAATCTTTGAGATAATTATCGCTGGGTTCGTTTTGCTAATTCTTATTTCGGCTCTTGTTTATGCGCCATTTTGGATTTTGCGAGGTCTAAGTAAGAAACATCGCTGGACTGCAGAATATAAGGTGCAACTGTGGCCAATGGTTGCAGTATTAAGCCTGCTAAGCATTCTTGCCCTATGCATGCTGTCTAACGATGTTGGTGTTGCTATCTCACGTATGGGAAACTTGACTGTCTGGTCTTTTTCTTTGTTTTTAGCAACTATCGTTTTTGCTGCCACATCAGTTACTAGTGTTCTTGCTTTGTGGTGCACGCCTAAAGGTGATGTTCGCAGTATTGTTTACCTATATTCGGTAATAATTACTATAGCTGTGGCGATATCGACTGCTTATTTCGCATACTGGGGCATTATCGGTTTACGTACTTGGGCATAGAATTTGGCTTCGATGGAAGTTGGATAATTTGTTACCCATAATTGTTTTCGTTAACGGCGGGCACAGGCGGGTATTAATAAAAGTATTTAATCAAAATTATCAAGGCCATTAAACCCATGATCGCATCTTCGGCCAGCGTGACGTAGGTCATCGGCAATTTAAATACTGCACCCAAGCAAGCGCAGGTGATTTGTCTGCCTTCGGCAAGTTCACACCACACGCCAATGCTGCTCACGATCATAAGTAAAAGCGTGATGAAGTTAGCAAGTATCAGCTGATAGCGGAAAAGATACGCGAGTCCTAGCGCAAGTTCGATAAATGGATAGGCATAGGCATAATAGATGGTTTGCTTGGCAATAATATCATACATGCTATAGGCATGCACAAAACCATTAAGATTAAAAATCTTGAATGCACTGAAGATAATAAAGAAGCTACCCATAAAATCATACATTGCACTGCGTAGATCGTAGCCATATATAAGTTGTTTTATTACGGTGAATGCGAGAATTATCGATACTATAATGATAAGTGGTAAGAAGTTTTTGATGGTATACGGGTGTGAGGTCATTTCGTTCATGATTCTCCTTTTTAAGATACATCTTAGAATTAATTCTTTAACACACCATAAAAAATTGCCGCGCACTATGCAATAGTATGTAGTTCTTACAATTGCCTAATGTCCTCAAAATCGATATTCTAAGCATAAAACCGAAATTAACCATAGAATTTAAAAATTATGATTATTCAAACCCCAGATGAACTAGTAGATATCGTTAATGAGCAGGATGAGGTAATTGCAACGGCCTGGCGCTCGCAATCAAAAGGACGTCGCTACATGCGTGGTGTGCTTGCCATTATTATCAATTCTGAAAATAAATTTTGTCTGTTTCGTAAGCGCGGTGAAAATACGAGATGGCCTTTTCATGTTGGATTGGTTGGTGGTGGAGTTCAAAGTGGCGAAAGTTATGATGAAGGCGTGCGACGAGAAGTGCTCGAAGAGATCAACCTTGATATGCACACATATTCGTGGCGCCAATTAGGCTTGATTGCGCCGCATCACATCGAATATAACGAAGAACATAAAAATCATTACGCCAATAATTTTTTTAAGATGATCTATGAGATTCGCATTGATCACGCTGAAATTCCCTATAATCCTCAGGATTTTGATGCCTACTGGTGGCTTAGTGCCAATGAAATATATCACGGCAATCCCCTAGGTAAATTTTTTCCCGACTTGCCATGGCTCATAAAACACTTTTATCCGCATCTGTTGGTAGAGCGTAACGGCTAAATCTAGAAATTCTAAATTCTTGCGATTAAAATTGTGAGTTGTTAGTTTTAATCAATAACAAGAATAGATAAGTTCATTCATAAAAAAAATAGGTAGTCAATGAGTCCCACAGTTTTTAGGTATAAAAGTTATAGGTTTTTCTTTTTTTCTCGTGAAGAATCAAGAATGCATATTCATATTTTATCACCTGATGGGGAAGCAAAATTTTGGATTGAACCGGTAGTAGCACTTGCTGATTATAGTGGTTTTTCGGATAGGCAACTTAAAGAACTTGCGAAGGTAGTTGAAGAACATGGCAAAGAAATTGAAAAAGCTTGGAAAAAGCACTTCAGCGTCAGCTGAAATACAAAACATTTCTAATCAAGGTATTTGGATTTTGATTAACGATCAAGAATTCTTCATGCCTTTCAAAGAGTTTCCTTGGTTTCTAACCGCGACCATAGAACAAATTTATAACTTAGAATTTTTTCATGAAAAACATCTTCATTGGCCAGCATTAGATGTAGATCTTGAACTCGAATCTCTTAAACACTTAGAAGCCTATCCACTCAAATATTCATAATTTCATGAAAAAAACTTATCTCATTATCGGCGCATCTGCTGCTGGAATTTCAGCAGTAAACAAAATTCGTCAGTTGGACCCGGATGCTACTATTGTCTGCATCAGTGATGAGGCTGAATTTCCGTACAACAAATGTTTTTTGGCCGATTATCTTGCCGGTAGCAAAACCCAAGAACAGTTGGCTATTTTTACCCCCGAACTTGTACGACAAAAAAATGTTCAGCTTCTTCTTGGTAAAAAAGTTTCCCAACTTCATTGCGCCGAAAAACAGATTGAACTGACTGATGGTCAAAGAATTTCTTACGACGTGCTGCTCATTGCAACGGGAACTAGTCCCATTAAACCCAATATTCCAGGCATCGATGCGCAAGGTGTGTTTAATTTTCATGGCCTTGGGCATGCCACTTCCTTGCTGCAGTTTGTTAAACAATTAACCGTTCGTGGTGAGTCCTTCGACCCAGCCTTCGCTAAAGCGTCGGCGGGCGAAGCAGGCTGGGCGTTTACTCCCGAGCTTAGTCGAGGGGTCAGGACAGGCGGCATCGAACCAGGGCCCCAATTGGAGCTTCAGCGTAAATTGGGTAAAACCATAATTCCTTATAAAACGCTTAACGCGGTGATCATCGGGGCAGGATTGAGCGGACTTGAATGCGCTGATGCGCTTACGGCGCAGGGTGTAAAAGTCACGGTAGTTGAACGCGCAGAACAAATATTGCCACGTCTTGTGGATACGCAGGGCGCTGCATTCATTGAAAATGCGATGCGCAATCTTGGTGTTGTTTGTCTGACGCAGCACATGGTGACAGAAATCATAATAAAGGAACAACGCGTTGCTGGCGTCACCTTGGCCAACGGTACTGTTATTCCTGCAGATGTGGTGGTGTGCGCTCTTGGAGCTCGGCCAAATACAGCATTTACTGCTGAAGCGGGAATAAAGATGCAGGATGCATGGATTCAGGTTGATGTGTTCATGCAAACTAGTATTCCCGGGATTTTTGCCGCAGGTGATGTGGTAGTAGTCAAAGATCAAATTTCTGGAAATCTGGTGCCAAGTTGTACTTGGTCAGATGCAATGCATCAGGGCTTAATTGCGGCCCATAATATGGTAGGGCAACCAAGGGCGCATCCTGGCGTTACGGTGATCACTAGTTCTGCATTTTTTGGGGTAAAATTTGCCTCATGTGGACCCATCAGTAATCAGCATGAACTTGAGGTAGCGCACAAAACCACTGAGTCCGAATACAAAATGTTACTGACCAAAGACGCTGTTCTTAAAGGCTTTCTCATAATCGCGCCAGCCCTTTCTCTGGGAAATTACCGCAAAGCGGTACTGACGGGCCAAAAAATAGTTCCAGAAGAGCTTATTGGCCTTTAGACAGGCCTTTTGACGTCTCGAATATTTCCGTTTATTGTTTAAATAACTACAAAAGCAAAATGAGATGCGCAAAGTATTTCAGTTAGAAACAATAATGGAGGAATATATGATTAGTTTCAAAAAACCTTTCTCATTACGAATGGCAGCAACTATCGCCCTAACCACAATGTCGCCATTGCAACACATCAAAGCAGATTTTAGTATTGTTGATACCCTAGCCTCAATAGGAAAGAACGCGCCGAAGTTTATCAAAAATGCGGGTTACTCTGCATATGAGGGACTCCAATCTGTTGGCGGTGGCACTGAACTTAAACATGCTTTTGAAGGTGCTGCACGAATTGGCGCTGCTTGGGCGGCCTGGAATGGTTTCCAGCTCTGGTATGATTATTATCGACAAAATGGTCCTCTTAGCACGTTGCAAGAGCAGTTAAAAACTACCCCATCAGAAAAGTTAAATATGGGTGATGTTAAATTAGCATTGCGAGAACATAATCAACAAAAATTGCGTCTTGCTTTGCAAAATCTGAACATCGAGCAAGAAATTGCCGCGCTTGAAAAATGCAAACAACAGTTAGCGCCATATCTTACCATCGGTGGTTTGGTGGGCATGCCACAAGAAATTAAAATCCCATTGCTAACCGTGTACCCAAATAGATTTATTGCTGCGCTTGAACGTATCTACAAATACAAAGTTACTGATACCTCATTGCAATCGGCTTACACTTTGCAAGAAAAAATAAATAACCTGACGCTCGATCAGCTTGAGCAAATGGAAAAAGCGGTGGAACGCCATCTTGGCAAATGGGGACGCGTCTGGGCATTTATTACCGTTAAGCCAACTTACGGGTTCGCTGCAGAAATGTACTGGAACTGTATCGCAAAAATTGCGTACTTGCGCAAATGCGCTGCACTGCTAGGTGGTGGACATCCAGCCGTTACCATAGTTCATCATGTCTAATTGCCCCACACACTTGAAAACTTAAGTATTTTAAAACTATCTATTTTTTGCACTATTTCCCCTTGAGCATTTAATCGCTCAAGGGGTTTTTGTTTAAGATACACTTCTTTGAGTTTATCAAAGCTGTCCATGCCAACAAATTCTTCAGACAACGGTATTTCTTGAACCTTTCCATAGCCATGGTAATGCGACCGAGCTTCGATGATAGTTGCACGATGCAGATCCGATACCACCATGACATGGCCAAAAATCCAAATAATATCTCCTGGTTCTATTGCATCATCAGGACTCAGTCGTCGCAAGCGCTCAGCAATCGTGGTGCTATTTCTCAAAAAAAAGGGAATGCCACAACATTGTGCGGCTCGTGCAATAAGTCCCGCACAGTCAAAGCCGGGAAATGGAAAATAGTCAAATTGCTCGCGAATTACGTGGGAGTGTTCCGGAATTTCTTTCCCAGGGATGAGCTTAAAATTTTGATGAAAACACTGGTGAGTAAAACTACATCCTCCCCAAACATAGGGAATAAATCCATGATCAAGATGTGCCCATTCCTGCAGAAGAGAGACGAAAGTGTGTTGCATTTCTTGTGTTGAAGTTTGGTTGGGTATTTCCATGCATAATTTTTTGGGAATTTGGGTAACGTCAATTGTTTTGTTGGTCGGGTCCAAAAAGAAAATACGGTAGTTTTTTTTGTTAACTTCTTGCAGTACGAATCGCGTCCCCACCGAATAGGTTTTTTGAGATTTTTCGTCGTACCATGGCATTTTTAGTGTAATAATGCGAGAGGAAGGCAAGACACTCTGTGGATGCCTGAAGGTAATTGGTGGTGGTAATTTGAGCAGTGCATCAGGAATTTCATGTAGCGGCAAGAGGTGCTGTTTATTCACCCAACAAATATGTTGAGGCTCGCGTTTATTGTGCGTTGTAATATAAAAAAGATGTGGAATGGCAACTTGGGCAAAGTCTCCTTGTTCCTTAAGAATGGTGACGAGTTCATTGAAAAGTAGTTGCATGATACGCGGACAATCAATAGCTTTTTTGCACTCGATATCAATATGAGTTGTTGTTATATCAGGACTGCCATAAACATCTGCAACTGGCACAATAATAATAGCTTGTTTGGTGAGTAAGAAATGACTAAAGCCTAAACAACCCAGTAAGATTGCTAGTTTAACATTAGTTCTGGATAAGTAAAACCGTTTCAAACCCGTTCGTGGTGAGTGATTTGCGTAGCTTTGCGAAGCAAATTGTATCGAACCATTAGTCCGAATTATTTTAGGAATGATCCTTCGATACACCTCGCAAGGCTCGGCACTCAGGACGAGCGGGGGATGGCGGTTTTCTCTATTTTTATCCCGAACACACCGTATTTTGATTTTTTGCATCATTACCCCCTTGTTTAACTATGCCATGCTTGTGGCTCGTAAACAAAGAATTTTTTGATTCACTGTGTTAATCTCGCTACACTGCGTAACAGTCCTTACCCAACACAGGATTATAGGGTCAACCAAGACGATTGTTGCAATATTAATCCAAGTAGTATTATCATGTTAGTAAATATTCGGGTGGGGAAGGGGATTGTTATGAAACGTATATTTTTGCTTGTAATGATAGCTATGTCAACGGCAGCAGCGGAGCTTGCTCAAGAATTTGATGAAACAAGTACATGGACGTGGGCATATACCAAAAAATTTAGTTCGCAGGAACTCAAATCTATAAAACAACGCGCGCATTTAGTATTTTCTAAAACTGATATTGCCCAATTTACACAACTTATATTTTCCTGGAATGCTTTTAGACCAGAAAAGGGTCATTATGCATTTCATGCGCAAGTGCGCGATGCGACAAGCAAAGAATGGGGCGCATGGCACAAAATGATGGAATGGGGAGCCAATGTGCAACGTTCCTTCACTTCAAAAATTGGCGATTGGACACAATATTTTCATGTTCGCTTGGAAACGGGAACACAAAGATTAGCTGATGGCTTTAGATTGAAAATTGAAATAGTGAATGGCGCAGATTTTTCTCAATTTCGCGGCTTTAGCGTTAGTGTTTCTGATTTTACAAAATTTAATTCTGAGATTGGCGCAAAAGGAAGTGATTCATGGCCTTCTATTCACCTTGGCGGTGTACCGCAAAAATCTCAAATGCTGCTGGAACATCCGCGGTGCGGTGACATGTGTTCGCCCACATCAAGTAGTATGTTAACGAGCTATTTATTAATGCAATACGTTGATCCCTTAGATTTTGCACAAAAAGCGTACGACAGTGGGCTGAATGCGTATGGAAGTTGGCCATTTAATACGGCACATGCCTTTGAGCGGTGTAATGGTACTTTTTATTTTTCAACCAGGAGATTTGCGTCGTTTGCAGCCTTGTTGCAACATTTAAAACAGGATATTCCTGTCGTCGTAAGTGTGCGTGGTTATTTGCGCGGCGCGCCCAAAGCGTATCCCAAAGGCCACTTGTTAGTCGTTGTCGGCTTTGATGCACAAACACGTGAAGTGATTTGTCATGATCCGGCATTTCATGGTGATGAGAATATCAAAATTCGCTATCCGCTTGATGTTTTTTTGGCAGCCTGGGAGCGGTCACATAGATTGGCCTATGTTGCTGAGCCGGCATCAATTTTGTCATCCTGAACTTGTTTCAGGATCCAATCATACAAATCATCTCGCCTTTTTCCTAAAAAACCGCTGACCATAGGGGAAACTTTTACACTTTTACCTCTTTTTGTTAAATTTATCCGAAATACTATTTATTATTTTGAAAGAGGGAAAATTTTATGAAAATCACTAGAAAAATGTTTGTTTTCCTAACCGCTGGCTTATCATTGATTTTGTTTAGTGCGACCAATTCTATGGATGATTCGACAAAAACAAGGTTTGCAAAGGATGACCGTTGGGGGAATGTATATTCTTACCAGGACGAATTTAGTAAAAGGATGGTTGAAGTTGTTTATAACTCATCAAAACCTAAAATCATTGTTACAATTAAGAAGATAGCTTGCGACCCCAGCGCATTAAACTTAGAATGGGATAGAGAAACTGGTAAAAAAACGTACCGCCCATATCGTAATGGAAAATTGTTAGTGAGCCAAAGTTTGTCACAACAACAGGACCTTGATGCCCAGCTTGCCGAGTTCACGAAAACATCATTTTATACCAAGGATGATGATAGAATATTTGGCACTTCTAGCGATAAAACATAAAATTTGCACAGGATTATTTGTGAATATCAATAAAAGACTTGCAGTACGAGTTTGTGGATTAACCATGAGCTTGTTTAATGTTGGTGCTGCTCCCACTGTTTCTCGAGTTGCTGATAATTATTGTACGTTCGTCTCAAATGATGGGAAAGATACTGGTGCAATATTTGAAAGAAGCAATGATGAAATAAG
Source organism: Candidatus Babelota bacterium (assembly GCA_013287855.1). Taxonomy (GTDB): domain Bacteria; phylum Babelota; class Babeliae; order Babelales; family Vermiphilaceae; genus JABDCY01. The sequence continues at coordinate 22,012 of JABDCY010000003.1, forward strand.
AATCGAAGTATACAAGGTTAATAATAATCAACCTGTTGGATTAAATTTAGTAGTGTGGCGCCATAATCAGACTGAAAAGAAGGCGTTTAATAAAATTTTGAAACCTGGCATTAATCTGCAGCCAAGTGACGACGAAAAAAATCTTCTTTCTGCGATTCATGCAGAAGTTAAAATACTCCAAGAAAAAGAGAAAGCTGCTAAAAGAGCCAGCAAGGAACCAGAAAAAGACAGATTGTTAGTTGGTAAGCAGTAGGTTCTTATTGTCTGTAGCCCGAAAAACTCCTAAATCGCATCTGCGGAAAACAAAACATACGATGTTTTGTAGTTAGAACATCACTTATCAAAGACCATGCGTTCGTAACGTGTGGTCTTTTTTTTGTCTAAAAAAATTGCAAAACTGTACGTTTTAGTTGCGCCATCTTTTCCTCTTTATTTTAATCAAAATCCTTGATCCTTCGAAAATAATTCTCCCCACCCCAAACCATTATTGACAATTAGATATTTAAACTGATACGTTGATGATGACAACACAGCATTGAGGGGAAAATTTCTAGGGGGGAATTATGAAGCTGCGTTTATCATGCTACTTTTTTATTGTGGGGCATCTCCTTGCGATATTTTTTAGTTCTACTGCGCAACAAAAAAATGGGTTTAGTACCGAACTTAATCGCGTTTTTCATCATCAAAGTGTAGGTCAAACCACAACGCCTGATGCACAAAATCCATTATCGCACATCGAATTTGCGCAAGTAGTCTTATATTTTTCACAAGAACCCATCGTCAATAAAATTCCGCGCTTGAGCCAAGGCCAAAAAAATGGTGATCAGCAGATGGAACTATTTTTCCCTGGTGCCGTTATTAAAGGCCCAGGAACTCAAGAATTAGAAAAAAAGATGATCGACACAACAACAAAGACACCGTTTTATACGGTAAAATTAGAGCCTACTGCAACGCCAATTGCCGGTGTGAAATGTCTTATCACCTTTAATAAACTTCAAGTAGCGTTCGATTATGACCTGTTTTTGTCCATCAGCGCACAACATGCCGTTCGCTTGCGGTTTTTCAATAAAAAGTTGATGAACAAAATCAATAAAGAAAATACCTTGTTGCGTGTGGTGTCCAATACGCCCCGCATTATCCTTGATTGTGGTCATGGTGGCACTGATACTGGAGCTGTGGGAGTTGGCAGAGTATCAGAAAAAGAAGTTACACTTTCAATCGGTTTAGAAGTTGCATCTATGTTGAGAGAGCACGGCTATGATGTCTATATGACGCGTGATAGAGATATTGATATGCCTCTCGATGCGCGCACAAGTTATGCAAATGCAATTCCACGTGCGACGGCTTTAGTTTCCATTCATGCAAATTCAAGTCCAAATCCGATGTCATGCGGCATCGAAACTTTTTATGTAACGCCTTCGCTGTTCAAGCAAAAAGAACACCATTTAGATTCATGCGAGAAAGTTCTCGTGGATCGCTACCAACATGTCCTGCGCGAAGCGAGCCAGCATTTGGCTAATGTGGTACATCAACATGTCCTGCATAAAGCAAATCATCAACAAACAACCTGCAACCGGAAAGTAAAATCAGCAGCTGCCCAAGTATTGCTTGGTTCACATATTCCAGGTACGCTGGTGGAAATCGGTTTTCTTTCAAATCCTTATGAAGCAACACTGCTTTCTGACAAACGGTATCAAAAACTGCTCGCACAGGGGATATGTAACGGCATTCTTGCCTATCACACCATGAACAAGTTGCCGTAGCATAGTTGCCGCACAACAAGACAAAAGACTCTTTTTAAAACCAAATTGTTTTGTTACAGTAGACATACTTTTTTTTGCGCTCGCGCTTGCTTGAAATCCAATTAATATTCAATAAAAAATTTTACGAGTAAATGATATTTTGTGATGCAGAACGTTTGGGAAGAATTTTTAAAAATCATCAATGAAGAAGCGGGAAGTCGGGTTGTCGAAACCTGGTTTCGTGCCATCAGTCTGCATCAGTGGGATCCGGCGCAAAAAACCGTTTATTTGCAGGCCCCAAATACGTTTGTTAAAGATTGGATAAAAAGTAATTACCTAGAAATGATCCAAGTGCATCTACGTCGATTGCTCCATGTAGATATGATCAGAGTTATTTTTCTTGATGCACGAGTGCCAGCACAAGATCAGCTTGCGCAAGCTCCATCGCCGCAATCATCTTCTGCACTAATTCCTGCAACGCTTCATGCTGCTAAATCGACAGCGGTAGCTGCTGCCATCCCACAAAAAAAATCAGGAAACATAAATAGTAGCTATATATTTGAAACTTTTGTGGTAGGGCCAAGCAATTCACTGGCCTATGCAGCGGCGCAGGCAGTTACCGAAAATCCTGGCAACGTCTATAATCCACTTTTTGTGTATGGCGAATCCGGTTTAGGCAAAACGCATTTGTTGCACGCCATTGGCAATCAAATAAAAAAGAATAATCCACAAGCCACCGTATTATACCAAACCGCAGATCGGTTTGTGAATGAATTTATTAATGCGATTCGCTTTGATAAAATTCATAAATTTCAGACTAAATATCAGCAAATCGATGTCATGCTCATTGACGATATTCAATTTATCTCTAATAAAGAACAGACACAAGAAGCGTTTTTTCATATTTTTAATGCCTTGTACGAGGCGAGCAAGCAAATCGTATTTTCCAGTGATACCTATCCGCAAGATATGCAGGGTATTGCCGAGCGATTGCGCTCCAGATTAGGCTGTGGCTTGATTGCCGATATTCATGTGCCGAGCTTAGAAACAAAAATCGCGATTTTAAAACGAAAAGCAGAAAACAGTAACGAACAACTTAATGATGATGTTGCTTTATTTATTGCTTCACGTGCGGTTACCAACATTCGCGAACTTGAAGGGGCACTCATTCGAGTGCTTGCATTTGCTTCGTTAACAAAACAACTGGTGACATTAGATCTTGCAAAAAAAGTGCTTATGCGTGCACAGGAAGTAGCGGCTTCTCCTCTTATGCTCGACTTTGACCGCATAGTTACGCTCGTTTGTCGGCATTATCATTACACCACGCAAGATCTCAAATCTAAGCGACGTAGCAAAGATTTATCATTTGTGCGGCAAGTGGCTATGTTCTTGATGAAAAAAATGACTGATAAGTCCTTGCGTGATATTGGCATTTATTTGGGTGGTCGCGATCATTCAACCGTTATGCATGCCATTGAAAAAGTTGAAGACCATATGGCCCAAAATCCTGAATTTGCGGAAGAAATTAAACGCATGGAAGGACAGGCACAGCGTTAGCATACCACGCGCGTATGAGTCTGAAAGCTTCGTCGCTCCGCTTTTGATCTGAAAAACGTATCATTCAAAAACTTGCCCGCAAGATAGGTTAGCCACGAAACATAACTATCAAACATCATATTCTGTTCAAATCCCATAAGACTTGGAAAATGCTCGGTATCAACAACCACCAACTTGTTGGTGCCTGCTTCCCACATAAAATTATCGATATGCGGGTCGATCCAAAAATCAAGAAATTTGCACACATCAAGACACAATGTGTTGTCGCGTTTATTGAGCATCGAAGTTTTTCTGCTTGATTCTATGGCGTCAGCAATGATGCAATAGGTGCCAGGCAAACATTTTTTTATTGGCTCTTTGGTGCCAAAATTATGGCCCGTAATTTCTATCCACTTAGACTTATTGGGGCGCAAAAACCATTTACGTGGAGTATCAATAAACGTTGACCAGGAAGGGTCGGCTTTAATTTTGGCGGTAATTATTTCTAAATTTTTGATCCGCGTAAAACCAATTAAATGTCGATTAATACCGCCGCCCATGTAAAAGGTAAACAAGGGAACGATTCCCTTGGAATAAGGGCTTGCTAAACTTTTTGGCGTTTCCATAAATAATTTAACCACAAATGGATAATCGTTAAATTTAAGAATGATAAGACCCATAAATTCGGAAGAGTTAAAATCGCGATTGCGGATAATGGTAAAATGCTTGAAAGTTTTTTTTCCCGCATACATTTCATCAATAAGCTCATCAATTAATTTTTTTAAAATTTCCCCGCTGACAGTTTTGGATGTATCTGCGCGATACACTATTTTTTCTGACGGCAGCAAATGATTATTAAAAAACTTTTCATCAAAGGTTTGAAATAGCGAATATTCTGTTAAATGATAATCGCGCAACGTAAATGACTCGGATTCTTGTTGCCACCGCGTTTCGATACGCGGCATCTGGGGATCTTGGGGACGGAATTGGCTACGGGCTAACAAAGGTTGATGTACGAGAAAGATAACCGCACCTACTCCTAGAACTTTTTTTAACATAATTATTTTTTTTCAAATCTTTACAGGTTTTCGGCAATAAATAACTAAAAAATTATAAGAAGGGGCTCTCGTCTGTCAATTATTTCTTTTGGCTCGAGCAAGGAATAATAATTTTTTGTGGCGAATACAATGATTTTGAGCGAGATTGTACGACCTGTTGATGTTATATCCAAACTAGGGTATGGTCAGATATAAGGATGAAGTAAAAAAAGATGTGTCCTGAATGGTGAAGCAACATTTTGGGATAGGTAGTAGTTGAAGCATTATTTCTAAAATTGGAGAGGTGTATTATGGACAAAAATGCCATATTACAACGGCAGCACAAAATTCTGTGTAATTTGAGTGCTCTGCCACAAAAAATCTTGTCGCTACATGATCACAATAACATTACCGAGCTCGTGTTGTACTCCTTATGTGGAGAGCACTGTTTTAATCTCAACAAAGCTGCCTACTTTGTTGATAATCCCGATTTTAATTGTTTACAAGGAATTGCGGGATTTTCACGCGACCAAAAAAATTTAGGACAACCAGATGTTTTGCAGCAGGCAGATTATGCTGGCGAACAATTACGCATTGATCCATTTAATAAAAAAGTTCGTTCCATGTCTCGTTGTAGTTTAAAAAATGGTGTTCGGGAAGAGCTTGCTATGGCACAAGATATTGCCAAAGATCTTAATATTGCCAATCCGCAAGTCTGTGTATGGCCCATGAAACATGACAACCATGGTTTGCTGATTTTTGAACAACAAAAAGGTGAAGTAGAGAATTACCCCCAAGATTATTTGGTAAATGGCTGTTCGTTGCTTGGTTTTTGTCCGATTTATTAAAGAATATTCAAAAAGAAGGGTTCCTATTTTTTAGGAACTCTTTTTTTGTACAAAAGGTTGTAATCCTGGCAATGCTTCTCCTCCCAAATAGGCGAGCGTTGCCCCGCCACCGGTAGAAAGCAGATCGATCTTGGTGTCAAAGCCATATTTTTGCGCCACGGCGACCGAATCGCCACCACCAATTACGGTGAATGATTTTGATTCTGCCATTGCCTCGAACACTGCTCGAATGCCACCCAATGTTTCTGGTCGTGCGAGCGTGCCCATGGTGCCATTATAAAAAGTGGTGCCAGCATTCATGATATGGCGCGCAAATAGTTCAGCGGTTTTTTTGCCGATCGAAATGCCCACGGCACTTTTTGGCAATTCCGGCGATTCACAGTAGGTAAGTGGTCCGGAAAAAGTTCCTTCAGCTATTTGATAGTCGATGGGGAAAACGATGTTCACGTTTTGTTGTTTTGCGTGCGCAATAAATTCGGTACAAAAATCGAGTGCACTATCGTCCACCAAAGATTTTCCTACGGAAATTCCCTGTGACTTTAAAAAGGTAAATACAATTGCAGGGCAGAGCAAAATAGTTTGTACATGCTCAAGCATATTCTTGAGCAACGGTAATTTATCGTTCACTTTTCCGCCACCAAGAATCAACACAAAAGGTCGCCGCGGATGTTCTAACAATTTATTAAGCATCGCAAGTTCATGCTCAACAAGAAACCCAATTGTGCGATGTTGCGCATCAAAGAGTTCTGGTAACAGTGTTACTGAAGTATCGGTGCGGTGGAGTGTTGCAAAAGCATCATCTACATAATAGTCGGCACAATTTTTAAGTTGTTGAGCAAACTGTGGGTCTGCTGTTTTTTCGCCTGGGAAAAAACGTAGATTTTCGAGCAATACGAGTTGTTTGCCTTGCACGTGGCGACTTTCTTGTTCAGCTTGTGATACATCAGATGCAAAAATTGCCTCAAATCCCTGATTTTCAAACCAAGGAATGAGATGTTGTGTTGAAAGTGCCTGTTCCCGATCTTTTGGTCGACCAAGATGTGTTGCAACAATCAGACGTCCACCATGCTCGAGAATGTAACGGAGTGTTGGTAGAGTTGCTTGCAAGCGATGATCATTGAGAATTTTGCCATGGTTGAGTGGTACATTAATATCTGCACGAACGAATACTCGCTTGCCGGAAAATTGCATCTTTTTGAGATGAGATTGTACATGTACCATTGAGTTATCCTTCAAAACGTAAGACGTGGGAAATATTTATGGTACGTGTTGAGCTCGTTGACCACCAGCTTGCTAAAAGTCCAAGCAGCATTACAACCACAAAAACGATAAAAATGGTATATACGTTAATGGTCGCGGGTAAATGAGAAACATAATACACATCAGGCAATGGTATGAGCTGGTAGGCATCAAGAAGGTATGCGCAGAGCACTGCGGCAACAAGTCCTAATGTGCAACCTGCAAAAGTTATGAGCATGCCGACGATCATAAAAATCTGACCAATGACGCTATCTGCAAGTCCCATTGATTTGAGCAAAGCTATGTCTGCGCGCTTCTGTGTTATGAGCATAAAAAGAAGTGATATCATGCTCATGCTTGCAACCAAGGTAATGAGAGCGAGGACGAAAAACATTGCATATTTTTCCAATATCATCGCGTCGACCAGTGCGGGATACAATTCTTTCCACGAGAGAACCGATATGCCAAATCGCGCGCGCAATTTTGGCAAGAGTGTTTGTTCATGCACGCCCGGTTTTAGTTTTATGCCCATAGAGCTGATACCTGCTTGTGGAAATAGTTTTTCAAATGTTGCCAAGGAACAAAAAACCATGGTGGTATCTAATTCTTCAATGCCGGTCTTGAAAATACCGCTCACTACTACCTCTTGTGATTCGAATTGAATGCTTTTTTTGCGTCCGCCACCTGCTTCCGGTAACAACAATCGCAGAGTACTTCCTGGGATTAGTTTATTACTGCGAGCGAAGGTTTCTCCCACCATCACCGCATCTGCGGTCAATATTTCAGATAACGTAGTGGCATGAGGAAAGTTCTCACGAATAGTGGAAAGAAGATTTGATACCTGTTGTTCGGAAATTGGATCGATGCCACGCACGATCGCAAGTAGATAATTCTGATCATCTCCCACGGCTTGCGCCAACGCATACTGCACAGCACTTGGCGTTACTGCTTCTATCTCGGGGAATTCTTTGGTGATAACGTACTTAATGAGTGGCGCATCAAGTGCTTCTCGATCATAGCTGCGCATCACAATCTGTGAATGGATACCTTGCAATTTTTGATAGGTAGTTGTTTCAAATCCTTCCATCACAAAGGCAACTAAGGCAAGTGCGCAAGATCCAATAAAAATGCCCACAAAAGAGAGGACAACCATGATAGAAATAGTGCTTTCTTTGTTGCTCCCGCGTAGATAACGCCACGCAAAAAGGAATGGTAGCATATGCATGAAGACCCTTTATTATGATAGGTGCTACTTGTAAACCGCGATGCTTTATTTTACTCTACTGCAAGACATGTGTTGATTCTAAAAGAAAGAGGTCATTTTATGAAGCACTTTCTACTACGAAGTGTACTTAGTGTGGGCATGCTAATTTTTTTATCAGGATGCGGCGGCAAAGTTATCGATTGGACGATGTCACATTTTGACCAGGGAGATCCGGTCAAAGAATGCGCCGTCTGTGTAAAGCCCTATATACAAACGGTGCGGATTTATGATCAATTTACCTTAACTGGCGCATTTACTGCTATGTGGCTTGCTAATACGGTGCGTACAGAATATGCCAAATTATATGCATTTATGCATGGCAAAAATCATGCTGAGGAAAAAGCATTTTTACGTCGCCAACTAGCAGAAAATGAGCATTTTATTGTGTTCTATGTTCTCAGCGCTGATGAAATGAAATTGGGTGAACCAGACTCCCCGTGGTCATTATTCCTGAAAGTTCGTGGTGAAATGTATCTGCCTATCGAAGTGAAAATGATTGATCTAGATCAAGAATATGAGCAATTATTTAATGGAGAATTCAATAAATTCCAGACAGCCTACCGCGTAAAATTTAATGCCAAAAATGATGATGGCACAAATATTGTTGCTGTACACTCGCCGTTGGTTCTGGAATTTAGGTCATTGTGCAAAAAGTTTGAAATGTGTTTCCCTGTGGCATCGTGTGATCCGTGTGAAATGCCATGGACAAATCAGGATTTTAATCCGCTGCTGTAAAGGAAATGATGTGCGTATTGCTATAGGTACTGATCATCGCGGGTTTGCTCACAAAGAATTTATCAAACAAAATTTGCCAGAAATAACCTGGTCAGATGTTGGTTGTTTTTCTGCAGAGCGTTGCGACTATCCACCATTTGCAAAAAAAGTTGTTGAACTGCTGCAACAAAGAAAAGTTGATGTTGGTATTTTATTATGCGGCTCAGGAATTGGTATGGTTATTGCGGCCAATAGATTTGAAGGCATGCGAGCAGGGGTTGTATGGAATCAAGAAATCGCCATGATGGCGAAAGCGGATGACAACGTAAATATTTTGGTGCTCCCTGCAGATTTTGTTACGCAAGAAGATGCTGTGAAATGTATCAAGTCGTGGTTGCAGGCGAAATTTAAGGGGGGACGTTATGAGGAACGATTGGCTATGATTGAGAAATTTGTTTAGAGCTTTTTTCCAGTTCTTGATTGAACTTTTGGAGCACCTCGCTTATATGTTTACATTCATCAGGTTGGAGAGAATTTGCACAAAAATTCTGTTTCTTCTTTTTGAAGTTACGTTGAATGGCGTTTAATATATACGGGGAATCGGGACACTCTTTAACTATGTGAGCTGGTTCAAGATCTTTATGAAGCTCTAATCCGCAACCATCTTTTTTTTCTTCAAAATCATCCACCACGAGATCATAAATATCATCTACGCCATCCTCACGTATTGCCTTTTCTGTTGTGCTTCCAGCATCAATTCGGTTGTAATAGCGTAAGAGAAGATAAAATAAATTTGTTTTTTTAGTTGGATTCTCTGGATCACGAATTTCTTTCAACAGCTGTTCTTTATGCGGTTTAAGCGGGGCCATCGAGACCTTCATCGATTTATATTTTCCAGCCAGATAGTAACCTTTGTTCCAGCAAGCATCCCAACTCAATCCCCAGATATCGTCATATAATATGGGCTTTATAAAACCATTTTTCTTCATAAGGTTGTGAAGCGCTTGCGTACTTTCTGGCAAATCTTCCAGAGTCAATGTAGGTTGTTCTGGTATTGCGCTAATTTCGTCTGCTACTTGTCTAACTTCTTCCTCAGCCATTGGATAACTCATTTCAGTTGCTGGTAAATTTGCAAATTTTTGGACAGGATATAAAAATGGTTCAGCCAGAATCGGCAGGTTTTCTGTTAATTCTAAGTATCTCTCAAGTTTTGGCTGGTGCTTCTCAATTTTTGGCAATAATTGTTTCTCAAATATAGGTTTGGAAAATTCGATTATTTTACCGATAAGAGAAACGCTATCAACGGCATATAAAGTAGCTGGAGCGTTGAGAGCCAAGCTCAACATGCACCAATAAAGCATCGAAGTATGTGATTTTTTTATATGTTGCATACAAGTAACCTAAAAACCTCTCTAAATACTATCAACCCGCAATTATTCAATCTGAAATAATTATACTTAAAATTATTTAATGTGTCAAAAGGTGGCAAAATTCTTTTTTTGAATAAATCTGGCAGGGAATTTACTCTGTGTTTTCCCTGCCAGATTTTATGAGCTAGGCTTATTTTTCTAGTATTAAGCTATGCTTGGCACCAGAGGTATGTTTATAACAGTTTTAATCTGTTCTGCAGTGAGCGTCTTGTGTTTTTTAAGTTCTGTAGAAAGAGCCTTTAATTTGTCGAGGTTTTGGGTCAGAATCTCTGTCACTTCCTGTTCACATTGCTTGAGCAAATTATGACAGTCATCTAAATACTGATTTTTGAGATTCTTGCTCAGATCTTCCATTTTAATGCCAGTAAATACCAGTTGTTTAATGATATCGAAGGCTTTTTGGTGATCGCCAGGGCGATAACTAAATCCGCAAGAACCGAGTAGGAGCTTTTCTGCAATATTGCCAGCAACAAGAACTTTACATTCATTCAAGCGATCTTCACGAGATTCCAGCCTGAGGGTGTCAAAATTATAGTGAGTAAAAATACCGCCATATTCGATAGCCTGTTGCGTTACCGTTGAATCGGTTTCTTTTTCTTTTTTGTTAAGACGTTCAAATACTGTTTGTTCTGCAATATGTGTAGAAATTGGCGCAATAGTAGCTCCACTGAGTCCGCGGGTACAGTTGATCTTAGCGTGCACCATAGCCCGGCCTGCAATTTGAGCAGCAAGGATATCAAGCTCATGATCCGTAACATTTTTATTTTCTTTGCCAAGAATATTGCGTATCTCATCATTGAGGGCGTCGTTTAAATGATCTTGCGTCAATGGTGTTCCAGAAAGCTTAGCTTTCTTGAGCGCTGATTTGAGCATGGCATTGAGATCTTCAAAAGTCCTACCTTCAGTTTGCTGAGCAATAAGATCAAGATCAAAATGGCTGACATCAATAGCAAGAGCTTCAAGTTTACGCTTGAGCAACTCTTTGCGTTCCTCAAATGTTGGATAATTGAAATTAATGATTTTGCCAAAACGTCCGCGCTTTCTGAGAGCTTCATCAAGGTTTTCAGGTTTATTTGTTGCTGCAAGAATAATTACTTGTTTGCGACCATTATTATTCAAATAACCACTCATGCTCGAAAGGAATTGACTGAGCAGTTCAAGATTGCCGCCGGCACGTTGTAAACCAAGTAGGTCTATTTCATCGATGAAAAGAATGCATGGTGCTGAATTTTTTGCCAGTGCATGCAAATATTCAATGCCTCGGTTGATGATCGTTTGTGCCTTAATATCATAGAAGGCAAAATCATCTTTGCTGCGGCCGGTGCGTTCGAGAACCTTGTGAATTTCGCCGCCAAGGGCTTCCGCAATGTACGATTTACCGGTACGGGAAGGACCTGCAAGTAAATAACCTTTTTCTGGAGTAAGTTTTACCAAGTCAAAGCGTTCTGGATCTTCAATATAATGCACAAGATCCATCAGCACTTCTTTTGCATGATCAAGACCAACGATGTCATCAAAGGTAATCGTAGGAATAATCTGCTGTTCTTTTTCAACCTGTGCCTTTTCAATGCCACCTTGCAACCTACCGCTAATTAACTTTGTGGCATCAGTAACCAATTCCTGTGCATATTTAAGTTCGGGCTGCCATAAGTTATAGGTATATGTTCCGAGCGCGGCTCCAAATGGTATAAGTCCTGCGCGACCATCATGAAGTAGTGCGTCTAATATACCAAGCAAACCTTGTTGACCAGTTGTGCGATGAGCCTGCATGCCCTGTTTGCCAATTAAGTGTGCAAGAGACCATTTTAACCAACTTTTGTTAATTTTTGGATTAATTTCATATTCAATTATTTCTCTAGGGGCGGAGCTAACAGTCTCTGCAAAATAGGGTTGAGACCCTCCTTTAGGTAACATGCTCCTATATATTTGCAAAAATCTAGGTAAACGGGGGGTATTATATGCTTGCAAAAATCCTGGTATTTGTTTGAGCGCAGATTTGTCAGTCTCTGCAAGAGTTGGCTTATCTTCCAGTTCTGCTATTTCCTTTGGATTAGCTTGGTCGGCTTCAGAATATCCAGGTTTATAAAACCATCCAGTTGCATATGCCCAATATAAAGTCCATAGTCCAGCCGTGAGCGCTGCTTTTCCGCCAAGAGTTAATGCATGGTACTTATAATCAAAATCAGCAAGTTTACGAAAAACTTTGTTATACCAGGTGAGGCCAATTTTAGTAGATTCCGCATGGAGGGTTTTAAGTTGTTCATTGCCTTTATAAATCATTTCCTGAAGCATTTCAAAAGAAAGATCTATTGGCACATGGCGTTTGGACAAGAATCCTTGTACATCAAAAGCAGGTAGTTCCTGTAATCCTTTTTTTGCTGCCGCGTCGATATGATTAAGCAATGCTTTATGCAGGGAAAGTAGAATGAAAATAGTTTGCGGTTCGACAGTCAGTGGTGAATCGCGTCGAATTTTATCGATGAGTTGACGAATATCTTTGATTTGACCAATTAATGCCGACTTATTTTTTGCTTTAATGACATTATTTTGAATCATTAAGGCTAATTCTTCGAGCAAGGTATCAATTTTTTGATAGAGATCGATGGTTTGTTTATAAAGATTATCAACATCCTTAAGGAAGGCTTGCATAACCTCTTTTTGTTCTTGTTCGCTTAAATTTTCAAATGATTGAGGAGTTGGTGCTTGTTCTACAGCTACCGGCATAGTATCCTTGGTTTGAGCAAAGACATTCGGTATGCTGCAAGACAGACTGCATACTAACAATGCAAATTTAATGCAAACTGAATTCTTCATGCAGCTTTGGTCTCCAGAAAAGAAAAAGTATATAATGACTTTAATGTATAACAGTTAAGATAGCTGAAAAAAATCATTTTGTCGATGCTTCTGCGTCTCGTTGATTGCCTGATCTAGATGTCCTTGAGTCGGTCGGGCGTCGGAAAGTTTAGCTCTTCTCAATGCTTCTCTTAGTACCGTCTCCAAATCATGAAAAGATAAGGCCTCAGTTTGTTGAGCGAGGCAATGTATATCGAGATCAAGGAGAAATTCGCTATATTTGCCCTTTAAAAAATCTTCACGTTCATCTACTGTTGGGTAATCAAAAATAACAATTTGGCTATATTTGCCATAGGAAGCTATGAATTCGGTAAGTTTTTTTAGCTTTCGGGTTTCAGCAATAATAATAATTTGTCCAGCGGAGTCTTTTATTGCTGAGAAAAATTTGTCAAAAAATATCAATTTCGAACCAATTAACTGATCAATATCATCAATATGAACAATACAGGGTGCAAAATCATTAGCTATTCTTTCCAGGAATTTAGTGTCACAGTCGATGAGACGTTGGGCGGAAAAGAACCAAACATTTATTTTGCGGCCTGTTTGCTTGTGGATCTCGCCCTCTAAAGCTTCAGCAATGTACGTTTTACCAGTACATGAAGGGCCAGCAAGTAGGTAAATTTTTGGAAAATTATTTTCTATCTCATACTGATCTACTCGATCAAAATGTCTTGAAATCTCGGAAAGTGTTTCTTTCGCATGCTTAAGCCCATAAACATCATTGAAAGTGATGTTAGGAAAACTTTGTGAATTATTATCCTTGGTTTGTGCAAAGTGGTAAGGTATACTGCAGAACAAACTGCAGAGTATTATTGCTATCTTAGTGCAACTTGAATTATTCATGCAGCTTTGGTCACCAGAAAAGAAAAAGTATATAATGACATTAATGTATAACAGTTAAGATAGCTGAAAAAAATCATTTTGTCGATTTGTGTCGGCTATAATATGAGCATGAAAGGTATAATATGATCAACTTTTCTAAGAGCACGATGGTTTCCCTGACGGCTTTTTTACTGGGAAGTCTTCTGTCAGGATATTTCGTTAAAACAATATATTGTCGCGAAGTAGGCGGCATGCATGAAGTCAAAATTCCCTCTCATATTAACCTGGAAAAGGCTTTAGAAAAACAAAATTTGGTGGATGCCGTTATTATAGGCTCTGGTCCTGCCGGGTTATCTTCAGCTATTTATACATCTCGCTTGGCACGTAAAACTCTCGTTATTCTCGGCAACAATCAGGGCGGGCAGCTCATGGGTACATCTTATGTAGAAAACTGGCCTGGCATCAGCAAAATTTTGGGACCTGAACTTATGAGTCAGCTACAAAATCAGGCAGCTTCATTTGGGCCAAGCATTATCAATGATGCGGTAGAGCGGGTAGATTTAAGTACCTGGCCTTATGTGATAAGCACCGAAAATGGCTTACAAATTAATGCTTTAACTGTTATTGTGGCTACCGGCTCATCGCCGCGCAAATTGGGAATTCCAGGAGAACAAGAATATTGGGGCCGTGGCGTAACCACATGTGCTATTTGCGATGCACCATTCTATAAAGGTGCTGATGTTGTGGTAGTTGGTGGTGGGGATTCGGCCGTTGAAGAAGCAATTCAAATAGCTCCCTATGCAAAATCGGTCACCATATTAGTGCGCAGCAGTAAAATGCGAGCTACACCAGTAATGCAGTCACATCTTGCCGGATACAATAACATTAAAATTCAACATAACGTCGCCATTCAAAAAATTCTAGGTGATGATGTGCATGTCACCGGTATTGAGCTTATAGATACGGTGACACAACAGCTACGCACAATGCCCATAACCGGAGTATTCTTGGCAATCGGCCATATTCCAAATACCCAACTTCTCAAAGATTCAGTGGATGTGAGCGATGAAGGTTATATTCTCATGCATGATCGATCACAGGCAACTTCTGCACCAGGTGTTTTTGCAGCAGGGGATGTTGAAGATAATGTCTATCGCCAGGCTGGTATTGCTGCCGGCAGTGGCATCAAGGCTGCAATTGACGCAGATCGTTTCCTAACTGCGTTGGGGCTTGATAAAGCGGCGCAAGAAAAGTTAAGACCACATTATTTTGTTGCCGAAGAATCAAAAAAGCATGAAATTGCTGAAATTGAAACGTTGAAACAGTATGAACAAGTGCTTGGGGATGGTTCCATTCCCGTAGTACTAGATTTTTATACCCCGTCGTGTCCTTCATGCTTGCAAATGTTGCCAGTATTAGCTGAAACTGCTGAGGAATTTGCCGGCAAAATCAAGGCAGTGAAGGTCAATGCTGAAAATAGCATCGAATTAGTGGAAAAATACCGAGTTTATAAGGTGCCGTGTTTAATTGTGATTCAAAATCGTGCTCTCGTTGCTCGCTTCAATGAGGCGATGAGCAAAAAAGAGCTCGTAGATCTTATGGCACAAGTCACTGCTGACTAATTAATCATCTAATAGACCATTTCCGGATAACCCTCTGCTCTAAAAAAAGCGCAGAGGGTTTTTTGTTGTTCTGCGCATTTATAAAATTATTTTTTTAAAATTATTGCAAACTGAAAAAACATATAGGTATGCTCATTATTGATAATAATTAAAGAAGATAAAAATTTTAAAAAAGCGTTGAGAGCGGTCAGAGGGACGACCATGGTTAGTTATGGAGTAGTTGCACACATTGTCAAACGATGCGCACTTATTACAGTTGGTTTAGCCATTATTTTGTATTTTGCCACCGGCTCCATTAAACAACCTGTCTTTTTTCAATTTCCTTACAAAGAAGAGCTTATTATCAAGCAAGGCTATGATATTGTTGCCCGTCATGTAGATAGCAAAAGAAGCATCACCGAACATGTGGTTTTTGCCGTGCAAAAAAACGATGTATCGCCAGAACAATTGAGACGGCCGGGCATTTTGATACTACGTCCTAAGGCTCGAGCCACCATCTTAATGTGCCATGGATTTGGGTGTGATAAACGGGATATTGCCTTCTTGCGCATAATGTTTCCTGAGTACAATATCATGACGTTTGATTTTAGAGCCCACGGTGCTTATTGTGAGGGGCAATATTGTACGTTAGGTAAGGAAGAAGCTTTTGATGTTGTAGGCGCAGCGCAGTTCTTGAAGCAATATGATAAAACTAAAAACCAACCTGTTATGTTGTATGGTTTTTCCATGGGTGCTGTAGCTGCAATTGAAGCACAAGCAAAAAATCCATCGTTATTTAAAGGCATGGTGCTCGATTGTCCTTTTGATTCGGTACAAAGTCTTATTCGTCGAGGTCTTGATCAGTTGAAAATTACGGTGTTTGGTTACGAAATTCCAATTCCAGGCAAATCATTATTAGAAAAGGGCGCCTTTAATCAATATACGCAGCCCTTAGTGCAAGCGCTTCTTAAAATTTTTGCAGGCTTTGATGCAAAGCGCACCTCAGTTGCCGCGCACCATGTGCATCCAGAAGAATCGATAAAAAAGATTACGGTGCCATGTTTCTTTATTCACTGTAAAAATGATGAAAAAGTTCCGGTAGCGGCAATAAAAACAGTATTTAATAATGCGGGAACCGATCATAAACAACTGTGGATTACCGGAGGCCGCCGCCACTTTGATTCATTTTTCCATGAACCAGATCGCTACATTCGCAAAGTACAGAAATTTTTCAAGCGGGTTCTTGCCCAAGCATATACAGAACTTAGTAAAGACAAGGTAATTGATGATTCTGATCACCCACGTTCTGATCTTTTCTAGCGGGGGTTTTATGAAAACGAAGTGCTCGTTAATTCTCGTAGGTTCACTCATACTCTTTTCGCGCAGCGAGGGAAAAGTTCAGTGCGCAAAGACTGAAAAGAGGCTTAATTATCTATTGCGCTGCAAAGAGTTAAGTCTTGTTTGTTTTTATAATTACGATCGTCGGGATAAAAATTGTTGCAAATGTTCTTGCGACGAAATGCACGACGTATTTAAATCTGCCAGTTCGATGCCTAAATATAAAGCTGCCGAAATACAATTCATTGAGGCAAATATTGCATTGCCTTCAACTGCATGCATAGCGCAAGAATATGATATTTGCAGCACGCCGACCTTTGTACTTTTTAAAGATGGTGACCCATATTGCGTAGATAACCAGCAAATTCGGTTAGAAGGGCAGGCCTCAAAAGCAGATTTAATGGCACTGCTTGATGAAAATGCCGATGATATTATGCGGCGAATTATCGAAACCAAAGAAGAGATTCGCGAGCGCCAACTTGCTGAAAATCTCTATTGGTATAACTATTATGGCTTTCCCTGGTATGGTTATTGCCCAATGGGGTATGCCAGCTATTATTGCGGGCCTTCCTGTTGGTACCCATGGTACAATTCCTGCGGCTGTTCAAGTGCGTATGTGAATGTCGGGTTTGGGTTTTGTAGATAATTTGGAAATTTCACTATTGCTAACTTCAACTAATCTTTTATAAAGTGCTTGCCAATCTTTATTTCCGTACTATTATTAAAGTAATTTATTAAAGTTGTAATGAGGCCAACGTGAGCTACGTTGCGACCTCATATTTTTTTACTAAATAAGCAGTGGTGTCCCATGAATAATGCAGTGCGCATATTACTTTCTGTAGTAGCTTTTCTACACGTCCCAATCTCTTATACCAATAATCTTTTAGAACAGACCAAACAAGTATTTAAAGGTTCCACACTTGCGGAGCTCATACAACAACGCACCGCGAAAACGCAGGAAGGAGGATTTCTTTCTGGCACTCCTGTTAGTGTCTCTAAGGGAAATTCTTTAATAGAAGAGCTCAAAGAAGGAGATGAAGTTCTAAGTTATAATGATGTTGCGCAAGTAGTTCAAAAGCCAATCACCCATGTTGCCAAATATACAATTCATGAATATTTCAAAATAATAGCAGGTGATCAAATCATCTATGCTGCTCCTTCTCAAAAATTCTTAGTCGAGACAGAAAATGATCAAAAAGAAATTGAAAAGAAATGGATTGAGGCCAAAAGTCTCACTTCAGCTCATCGTCTATTAAAAAATGTTAATGAAACTTTAGCGATTAAAGAAATAGAAAAAATCAATGATGATGTAGGCAAAGATGTTCACATTATCACCATTAAAGATCAACATAATTATTGCGTTGGCAATGAGAATATCCATACGCACAATATCATTCCAGTATTTGTGGCAACTATTCCAATTGTCATAGAAACCGCAACTCCAATTGTAACAGCCGCGACTCATGCATTTGGTATTATGGCAGTTGGAGGGACTAGTTATTTTGTACTCACTGACGTTTTTCGAAAATGGAAAAAAGAACGATCACATCAAGAAATATGTAGCAATGCAAATCCTGTAACAATGACGCCTCGTGTAGATTCAACTCAACGTGTTCCTGCTATTAAAGCAAGAATGATAATTGAATCTGATCCAACATCTCCTACGCAATTTACCGATTATTTAATTGATGAATCGGGATGTAAAACGAAATTACAAGAACATAAACTTACCCCAGCGTCGCCTTCTGCTAAAATGGCTCCCCACGTTGAAAATTGCCGTCAACAAATCAAGGCTCGGTTAAAATTGGATGAAGACCCATTTTCCATTGGTTCTTTGGTCTATTCGATTGCGGATGATGGAACCAGAACGAAATTGAAAATAATAGGCACTGATAGTAATAATTTTCCCATTTTAGGTTCAGAAGAAGCAAAAATAATTGGGCCCAATATTGCTGAAGGCGATCTTCCAACGACATTTAAAGCGTTTCCGGCATCAAATAAACAAAATGAAACTGCCTTTATGCGACTAGGTGCCAAAGCTACAATCGAAAATCTGATTTTAGAAGAAATTGTGCCGTATTATGAAGAGCTTGTTCCACAAGTGGTCCAACAAAATTCAAATGATGGCATTAGTCAGGCTGCACTTAATATAGCACCTGTTGCAAAACAATCATTAGGCGAAATTATCGCTCAACATCCGCCAATAATACCTCAATTGGAAGCTGATAAAAACGATAAATTTCTTAAATCTTTGGTGCGCAAAGAAGATGAGGCCAAATTAGATAAAATTCTTGATAATATTCAGCTGCAGAAAGATGATATTCTCAAAAATTTAGCAAAAGGTATGGCCAATGCGCCGACTGGAAAAGAAATAATTACAATAAATGGCGTACAGCAAGCAGGTAATTTGGCAAATCTTACTATCTCAACCGCTGTCATAAATAAATTGATACCTGATGCATCCCCACAAGGTAAAGCATTAGCTGCACAAACTTGTAGCAAGTTATTAGAAACAGCTATACCTAAGTCAATAAAAGATACTGCGCCAGCAATTGCTAAATCAGTTGATACGCTTGCTCAAATGATCAATAATTTCTCAAAAGAGAAAACTGGAATTGATCTGGCAGCAAAATTCTCGCCTAAAACAAAATTCAATATTTTTAGGCCATATTCATCATGGACTGGCGATAAATCTTTCAGCGCAGATGTAAAGGATACTATTATATTAACATTACTTTTAAATCCTGAATTAGCTGTGCAGCTCATTAGATTGGGGTGGGATTTAACTAAATTGACGTGGGAAATTCCTATTACAGGATATCAATGGTGTCGATCTAACTCTTATATCAAGGGTGTAAATGAGGATATTGAGAATTTTAAGCGAACAGAATGTTGGTTGCAAAATGATATAAAAAATTATCATGATATTATTACAAAATGGTCTGACAAGAATCCTCTTAATGCAGAGGATATAGAAGCGAATATACGAACCCTAGAAATTACCTGTGATCTACTTGAAACTCGCAATCAAAAAATCAAAAAACAATTTGAGGTTTATCAAAAGTCCTATTCACGATTTCCTGCAGAATGGAAATATGGCTTATTGGAGAATATTCATAATGAGGTGCAAAACTCTCTTCGCGATGAAGAAATCATTAAATTATGTAGAGAATCGATCAAACAAGTCCGTGAAGTTAATACAACAAATTTAAAAAAACAAGCAGAATATTTAGAACTTACGCGCAAAGAGCAAGCGCACATTGTTAGTCAACATGAAAAAATTAATCATTGCGATAATGGATTGCCAACGTTAGTCGAAAACGTTGTACCTGATTCAAAAATTCAAGATGGCATTGTATCGGTACCTACTTGCGGTACTGGCGCAAACACTAAAGTTGAAGATCTTTTGCCAAAAGTTGATGATACTGGAAATAAAAAGGCGCTTCAACCAACAACCATTGATGCTGGTTGTGGTAATAATGTTGACACAGGAATGATTGAGCCAAAACCTTGTAATTCAAGTAAACCCGATTTGCCATCGCTGGTTGACAATGCAGTCCCACAAACGGATGCGAAGCCTCATGATCAATCGAAAGTTCCACAACACAATGAAGATAAAATCGAAATTAAGAAAAAATCTGAAGTAGATACAATTTCTAAAAAACAAGCTGAAAACAATGGTCAAAACGCTGAGGAGCAACCAAAAACCGGAGAAGGACGTCATCAGAACGCCAAGGAGATGGGGGGTGAAGAGGTTTGGGATCTTTCGGAAAATGGACGAACAATAAATGGAAGGTTTTATACAAAACATGCACTAGAAAGAATGGCGCCAGACTGTCCATATGCAAGAGCCGTTTTAGAACGTAGAGCACAAGATGCAGGGCATAAGCGCAACTCAAAGGGGTTTAAAGACGGCGTGCAACCGCGAGGAATACCTCCTATGCTGATTGAAGAAGTAATAGCGAAAACCAAACCTATTCAGGGTCAAAATCAAGGCACCGTTGAGTATTTATCAGATGGCTTAAAAATCGTAACTAATTTAGATGGTGATGTTATAACCGTTCACCCTCAAAAGGAAAACTTATGAACTTTGATGCATTAAGAACTGATTTATTGATTCTTTTTGATTCCGAGGAAATCCTTGACAAGGAAGCAAGAATTGTTCGTTATAAGTATACATTTAATGAAGATTTTATTTTCACATTATATATTTCTGGAATTGAAGATGTTGTTACTATTAGTTTAAGTCACAAAAAGTTAGATTTATTCATTTTTGATGTTCTTCTTGAAGATATAACAAAAATAATTTGCAAGGAAAATAAATTGTTTTTTTACAAAAAATCAAATATAGAAGAGCCTAGTGCCATTGTACAGGTTAAACCGAGCGTTTCTTTATCTTGTGATTTATGATCAGCGTAAGACACTAATTGTCTGACTAGTTAAGGAGTTCATGAGCGGATTATTTGAAGAATACCAATTATTAGCATTATTCGATGATTACAAAATTATCGATCCCGAAGTTAAAATAGGTGAATACAGTGTGACCTATGATAAAAAAATGACTTTTATATTATATGTTTCTACTTATGAAAGCACAGCAATTCTCACGTTGATTAATAATGACACTAATAACATTATTTTTAATATAGGCATAAAAAAACTAGAAAAAATTATTTGTAAAGAAGAAAAATTATTCTTTTTCAAAGAACGGTCTTTGCAGCAGCCCATTCTTACAATTCAAATTAAGCCGATGATATCACTAGATTGTGATCTCTGAAATGGTTAAAAAAATTCTTAAAATATCACTGAACAAAAAATGGGAAAAAAATCTGGAACATTAGAGTATATAACTGATGAAATAAAAATCGTAACAAACCTTAATGGAGATATTGTTACTGGGCATAGAATAGGAGCTTGAAAATGAGTTTGTATTTTGAAAATTATCAATTATTAGAATTATTTGACACTATCGATTAATTGATCCAGAAGTTAAAATTGCCGAATATACATGTGTAAATGCAATTGATATAACCATAAAGGAAATCAAGTTTTTCTAGAACCGCTTCATCGCAATGATCCTGCCCAATACCGCATTGAAATTGATCGTGATATTTTGCTTAAAGTAGTTAATGATTGGGAAGACTTACTCAATCAAAAGCCCGATGAAATAATCATGACGCAAGATGAGAGCGGAAATATAACGCTCGAAGGTGTTTTTAAAAAAATCTGAACTTCCAAATGTTGTATGCACTTGTCTTTACACATGATTTGATTAAATCCATAGTGGAAAAATTGCTGAATATACGGTAGTATGTGGCGTCCAAAAATTACGAGCAAAGCGTTATCTGGAAAGTTTTTCATTATGAAAATTTGCTTATTCAAAAAGATAATCATTATAATATTTTGCGTATTATGTAACTTTAATTCAGCATTTCCAATTATTGTAAATGCTCATTTCTTAGAAAAAATTCTTGATGATGGCAGTACTCAACGAGTGTATTTATTTGGTGACCGAAAAATTTGGTTGTCGAAAGAACCAGAAGATCAGAGAAAAGAGATTCAGAATTATGATAATTGGGTTCAGGAACAGATATTTATTTGGGCCGAACATTTGCGTGCGTGTGTAATGGTAGAGGATCTTTTGGAACGAAATATCGATGATGGGGAATTGTATAAATTATTTACTGTAATTCCACAAACAATACTAAAATGTTTTTCCTATTTGGATACTGCAAGCTCGCCTCTGAAGAATTTGATTCCTAAGTGTCGAGCCAATAATATTAAAGTGACAAATATTGAAAAGGGACAGAATCGACGTGCAGGTTCTTACTTTTCCCTTCCTCTTACTGCAATTTATTTGTTGAGTTGGATATTGCCTGAAAAATCAAATTTAAAAAAAAGTGCGCGTATATTAAGTTTTGTTCTTTGCAATTGTGTATTAGCAGACTTGTGGCAGAAATTAAGTATAAGGAAAAAAATGTTTCATTCACCTGAAAAAGAAAGAATAATTGAGCATTTTATGATTATAGATAAGCGATATAAAAATGATTCTTCCTGGTATGAATATTTACTCCATTCGGATCCGAATGATGTCTTTTCAGATGCGAACACTCTTTCTTTAATTTTAGAAAACAAGCAACAAGAAAATTTTATTATTTGCGCCGCCTCTAAGCATTGCTACAACATAAGCGAAGCCTTGGTTGCTGAAGGTTTTACTCATAAGAAATTTGTTGCTGATCCTCATCATAGTTGGTCTTTGGGTATGGTTATAAGTAAGGACTATCGAATTGATATTGATCTCTTCTTTAGGTTATCTATTGATGAAAGCAAATTTAATTGTGTTAAGCGAGGACCTGTAAAGTTTGACTTCTGTCGCTAGCCTTCTCGCCATTTGATAATCTGACTTTTTACTATAGACTCAAAAATAATAATGTATCTATTTAAATCAGGTTATTTTATGACTAAATTACGCTTATTTGTCTCGCCAATGCTCCTATTTGCCAGTTTATTAACAGTATTCCAATCTTTCGCCACGCAGCTGGATTTTCAGGGCTGCGCCCAATTCTTAGAAAACTATAAGACCAACTTTTCTCTCGGCAGTTCAGCCCTCGATCTGGCGCTCGCCTATGGTATTTTAGAAGGGACTATTGTAGTTCATGAAGCTCTGGGCCATGGTGGCGCAGCAAAATTGCTCTATGGAGTAAAAAGCCGTGTATTTATAGGTACCCCACCTGATAAGGAAGAGACCGAAAAAGCTGGCTTTGAATTTAGAGATTTCTCCCTTGATGGTCGCTGCGATTATATCGGTATCACAAATCCTCATCCACTCAAAGATGCTTTGGTAGCCGCCGCTGGACCCATCACCGCAGTCCTTGCAAATTATCTTATGTTTAAATTAGTCAACAGCAACACGCAATCACACGAATTAATAGCGGCAAAATTGATGTGTATTGCAGGTATGATCGGACATGGATTACAACTTAATCCAAAAATGCTTCCACTTGTATCTGGAGCACATCAAAAGAGCACTGACGGTGCGGATATGCTAAAATATCTCAA
This sequence comes from Candidatus Babelota bacterium, assembly GCA_013287855.1. Classification (GTDB taxonomy): domain Bacteria; phylum Babelota; class Babeliae; order Babelales; family Vermiphilaceae; genus JABDCY01. The sequence goes on from JABDCY010000003.1 coordinate 45,495, forward strand.
AGCTTGGTGGAGCAGTAAACCTCAAACCGCTCGCGCGAATATACTCCAACACATCAAGCGCTTTTGGAATGCGCATCTGCCAACAAAACTTCACTCCGCATAACATTGTTTTAAGTGCAGCAAATTGCTGCTATACTAAACCAAAAATTATCCATTCTTTTGCCATGGAAGTTGTATGATAACCATTTCAGTCACTAAAAAATCATTATTTGAAACACCGGCTGATGCCTATGTGTTTTTTGTTGAAGAAGATTTTACCTTTTCGCCAGAACTTGAAAATTATACTAAACAATCATTTTCGCAGCTACGTGCATTAATGCACGAGCGCAATTTTACCGGAAAAGCTCTTTCATCACTGTCCGTGCCGTTATGTGGTACTGAGCGTGTTTCCTACCTATTGTTCATTGGTCTAGGAAAAACCATAACGACAACGTTTGATATTGAAACATTGCGTCGAGCAGTGGGAGTTACGATTCGCGCTTGCGAACAACTGCGCATCTCATCCATTGCAATGCACGTGCCTTCTGCAAGTCTTTTTGGAATTTCGGTAGAAGAACTATTTAAACAATTTACGTGCAGCGCGATTATGGCGGGCTATCACTTTGATCTTTTTTTCACTGATGAGGCTTCCAAAATCAGTCGCGATATTGCCATCACCATGGTTGCACCAGAACGCGAACATGAGGCAATGCAACAAGGTATCACCAAAGGTACCTGGATTGGTGATGCGGTGAATTCTGCACGCACCTGGGTAGATATGCCGCCTTCAATTTTACATCCTGCGCAACTTGCTGAATATGCGCGCATTATTGCACAGCAGCACAATCTCCAAATTAGTGTTTTTAATGAAAAACAAATTATAGAAATGGGCTTGGGTGGTTTAGCTGGCGTTTCACGCGGATCTGATCAAGACAGTCACTTTGTGATTATGGAATATAAAACTTCCAAAAAAGACGCACCAACGCTTGCCTGTGTCGGCAAAGGAATCACCTTTGACTCAGGCGGATTAAGTCTAAAGGCTGCCAATTCGATGGAAGACATGAAGGATGACATGTCAGGTGCGGCAGCGGTTATTGCCTCAATGGGTGCGATCGCACAACTCAAACCAGATATTAATGTTATTGGCGTGACGCCAATTTGTGAAAACTTACCAAGTGGTAAAGCAACAAAACCGGGCGACATTTTGCGTTTCTATAATGGTAAAACCGCAGAAGTTCGCAACACTGATGCAGAAGGTCGTCTCGTTTTGGCCGATGCATTGTCGTACACCGTAAAACATTACAAGCCTGATTTCATTATCGATCTTGCAACCTTAACAGGTGCCTGCGCTTATGCACTTGGACCTTTCTACAGTGGTATGATGAGCAAAGATGAAGAATTTATGCATCGTGTTGAACAAGCCGCAGATCGCTCTGGTGATCGCGTATGGCCATTGCCTTTTAGCGATGATTACAAAGTAGCAATCAAATCAAATATTGCCGATATCTGTAATATTGGTAATCCTAAATATCGCGCAGGGGCTATCACCGCAGGATTTTTCTTGAGCAATTTTGTGGGCGATACACCGTGGGTGCATCTTGATATTGCAGGCACGGCTTATGATGTTCCTGATATTCCATATTATCGTCCAAGTGGTGCAACCGGAGTAGGGGTGCGGCTGTTGGTTGAACTTGCTATGCATTGGAAAAAATAAAGCAATTTTAAGTAAAGCAGGTCCGGCGAATGTGCTGGGCCTGCTTTATTAATTGATGCGTCTGATAACGAAATAAATTAGGTAAAAACAGGGAAGTTTCTCTGCAAGATGGGGCATTTGTGCAAACTACAAAAAATGATACAATGAGAAAATATTGCAATGAAAATTAATTGCCGATATAGAGGTTAATTTTATTATATTTATTTGATTTGTGAGGTTAGGTATGAAGCTTCATATGTTCTTAAAAATAGCCTGCGTAATAATTTTGGTAAGAATTAGTTCAGAAAGTGCTTTTGGCATGCAATCATCTCACTTTCTTAACATGTCAAGTGTGAGAGAATCCATTCAGCAATTTGACAAGCTTGAGGCTAAAAAGCAGCCTCTTACAGAAAGCAATTTAAACTTATTACCTGTCATTGCCTCAGGACTTGATATACATGCATGGATAAATGATGCACAAGTGTTTGATATTCAACTTGATGCTGAACAACCCGTTACGGAGACACTAGAACCTGGTGAATTAGAACAATTGAGTAGGATTAATTTAAACCTTAATGATATGGAAAATTTATGAAATCATTAATTTCACGCATGATGTTTGGCATGTTGCTCACCTTTCCTGGCATTTGTTTTGCGATGGACAAAACAAGACCTCAAGGGTTAAAAAAGCTAAGGAAAATGCAGATATCAAGCTCGCGGCCCATAAGCATTAATGCGATCACAAACTCAATGCGTGATCTCTCAATGAATGGGCAAGCTAGCTCGAGCAGTAACACTTCTCGACGATATACCCTTCTTTTAGGCAGAGGGCTTGTTTTATCACATTCGTCAGGCAAAAAACCATTGAGCCCTACATTGACAAGAGATCATCAATTTATAAATCAACTTCTTTTTGGTGGTGCTTAATTGCAAATTTGATTTGCCAATCGAAATCATAAATAAATAGAAATTTAAGAAAAAATCGAGCCGGGAAAATTCCCGGCCATTTTTTTAGAGTTAGAACTTATCCTAAAATTTCCAACAGTTTCTCAAAAAAGTAGGATCAACCACCCGTTTGTCATCCTGAACTTGTTTCAGGATCTATCGCTCATAATCATTCGGATTTTGGCAAAAGCCGGAAAGTTCTCAAATGCATACATTTTTAACAAAACTAATTTTACACTGCACATTCATTGGTAATTCGATGTGTGGATCCTGAAACAAGTTCAGGATGACAATCTGGGGCATTCGCTGGCTTGTTATCAGTATATGGAAATTTTTAGTTTGAATTAATTTTCGGATAAGCTCTTAATATTTTTGTTCTGCAACTATGATATTCAAGGAGGAAGGTTGTATGACTCGCGATTAATTTCATTGCTTGACCGCTGATGAGAATGATAAATTCACAGTATAAATCATACGCACTGTCGCGAAGGTAAATTAAAGGGGGATTTCAATGAAGACTCAGATATGGATTGTAGTGTTGTTGTTCACAATTATGAGAATTCCCCTCTGTGGAGCAAACGGAGAAGGATCAGAAAATACTCTTCAAAAAAAATTAGAGCAATATCTTGTTGATAAAAAAGGTAATCCAATCGACCCGCAAAAAAACCCCGACGCTTATAAAAAAGCTTTAGATCAATTTGCTGACGCTATCATACAACACATCAAACTGCAGAGGGAAATTAAAGAACGTGCGGAACGGGAAACAGGAAAATTTTTGCGTGAAAGACAACAAGAAATGATCTCCGGAATGCAAAAACATTTTGGCAAAAAGAAAATAATCCCACAAGAGCCATTTACGCAAACCCTTGCTTATTTGAATCCTAAACACATCAAAAATTTCGATTACGAACAAAAAATAGTGGAATTATGTAAAGCTTTTATGAGAAAGCCAATTCCGGCAGAAGATATAATTTTGGATGACGAAGGAAATGTAATCAAAACAATAAATCCATTTTTACCCGAAGAACCGAATGATTATGAAACAAAACTTTTAAGTGACATCATTATTAATGAGCAATTCCATAACGATTATTATGTTTTTTACCATGGCAGTGTAGGCTACAAAGACGGATATCAAGGCCCTCGCATTTTATTTGATACGATGACAGAAATTGCCCGCTGGTTTGATATCAACAGCTATAGTAAAGCGATGATGTTGCGATTGTTTAAAGCCAATGAAGCATTTACAGATGTTAACCAGTTCTTTGCAGATAAAATTGTTACAGAGAATCTGTTAAAGGTCACGGCTTTTGATGAAGAAGAACGGAAATATTTATTAGCGGCAAATATTTCATTATTTGGCAGAATGGCGAGCGCATGTCCGGAGCTGAGACAAAAAGATAATTCTTTTAGAACTGAAGCAAACTGGGAATTTACATTAAATTATTTTTTGGGAAATTCATCAGATATGACAGGTATTAGCTCTATCTTAGCATCGATTTTACAAAGTTTTGATTTAAATAAATATGCAGAGTTACTACAAAATTACCGGAAACACATGAAATTGGCTGGTGGATATTTATTACAAATATTTATAGCTAAAGATAGTGTTGATAAAGTTGCCTATCTTTCTAAACTTGCGGGATGGCCGTTATTTACAAAAAAAGATTGGGTAGAAAGAATTTCCCTTTCTCATCGCAATGTTCCGAAAGAATTTGGCGGCAACGAAGAAGCTGCTAAAAGGGTATCAAGCCCTTTATTGCCGGAGGGAAATTTTGATCTATTATTTAAAACATTTGGTAAGAATTTTGAGTCGGGAAGTGGAATTCCAATATCAATGATTTTGCAGCAATACATTAAGAATCCTGATTTTATACATTTTTTTTCTCAACCGTATATCACGCCAGCACAAAGTGCTTTTTATTGCGGCATTACACCAGACATCAAATTACCGTGGTTTGATGCACTGCAGGCGCGCCTTTTGATAGTACCAAGTATTTTTGCCGATAGAACTAAAGTAAAAATATTCCATTATTATTCAAAACAACCCATCGATGAAGTTGCTTACCAAAAAGACCTGAGTAAAATTTTTGAAGACATCATCAAAGATTGGATTGTGCGAAGATTGCAGGGAGTGCTGAAATCTACAAAAGATATACAAGAAACAAATTTGGATAAGCTGCTTGGTTATTTATTAAAGTAGTGGCAGGAGATCAACCAAATAGTGATTTCTGTATAGCAAGAATCCTGCAGACCTTGCTGCTATAATTGCAAATCCGGGCAATGTTTATGTTTCCAAGCTTCCAATGACACAGGAAAATGGGGCAGCGCTAACTTTAATAATCCTTGTGCAAACTGCTGAATTTCCCACTGTGCTCCAGGATGCAGGCGCAATTTCATAAAATGCGTAAGTGAGTGCAGATTGCAGGTGTAAATGAACTGCGTGTAGGTGCATACGGGTAGCAAGCCTCGTGCAAGTTCGCGGCACACATTGTTAGCGAGTAGTTTTTCATACGCTTGCACGGCAGTCTCAATGGTATCTTGATATATTTTTCGCATCTCTTCATTCTCAAAACTACCATGTGATGCTTGGCGGTTGACAGGATCTTGGTAGCGCCATTGGTGTGGCGTATAAAATTCCATAGGCACATTGACGTATCGGTAGCTTATTTCATTGTAAGATGCCATGCGGTGACGCATCCATTGACGTGTCACAAAAATAGGCGCTTTTACGCGAAATGAAAATTGATTGTGCTCAAAAGGGCTTGTGTGATCATGGTTCATTAAATATTGAATGAGTTTCACATCTTTTTCACTTAGAGAAGTGATGGTTTTACCAAATGAAACCCGGGCAGCATTGGCAACATCGATATCAGAACCAGAGACGCGAACAAGTTCGAGAGAGCTGATGTTATCACCAAGCGGATCGAGTTTTAAGCCGATGGATTCCTGCATGTTACCTAGTTGTTCTGAAGATTGTTGGGTTATTTCCATAGCAATTCCTTTTGATTTTAATAAGGAGAGTTCGTTATGGTTCGACAGGCTCACCACGAACGGGGTATTTTAATTATTTTCAAAACAGAATTTTGGAAATCCTCGCATTCTCCGATGTCAAAATTTCGAAAAGATGGCATCGGAATTATCGGAATTAGAGGAATCAAAAAAAATTATTTATTCCGTTCGTGGTGAGCCTGTCGAACCATTACGAACTCAAAAAACAAATTTTGTTATAGTTGTACTGATTATTTTTTCGGAAGTCGATCAAAATCGAATCGAAGTTGTTTCTTCCCGCACCGCGTGGCGCACCAAATTAATAATGAGTCCCACCATGCAGAGATTAGTGACAAGCGCCGTATTGCCATAACTGATGAAGGGCAAGCCGATGCCTTTGGTAGGTGCAAGTCCTGTTGCCACCGCAAGATTAATGATTGCTTGTAAACTGGTAACCACAATGAAGCCAACTACGACGAGCATCGCAAATCTATCAGGCAAGCGCCAGGCCATGCGCAGACCGATGAACAAAAGCAAAAGATACAAGGTTATCAAAAAGAGTGCACCAAAAAATCCCGTCTCTTCTGCAATGATAGAAAAAATAAAATCGGTGTGTTGCATGGGCAGGTAGAAAAATTTCTGCTGGGAGTTTGAAATGCCAACACCCCACACATTACCAGAACCTATAGCAATCAGTGATTGAATAATTTGAAATCCTGCTCCCTGAGGATCTGACCACGGATTTAAAAAGGTCAAAATTCGTTTAAGGCGATATGCTTTGAATAAAATCAGAAATATCACAAGTGGGATACTGCCACCGATGGTGATCAGTAGATAATTGAGTGGAATATGAGCGACAAACATGAGTGCAAATGCAGTTAACGTTAAGGTGATAGCCATGCCAAAATCTGGCTGCCTGAGCAACACCAGAGCTGTGATACCCAAAATCATCATCAAGGGAATGTAGGTTTTCTTGAGCGAACGCAAAGAATATTCTTTTTTGGTCAGCAAGAACGCCATGTACAAAATAAATGTCATTTTAAGTAGTTCACTGGGCTGAAATACGAGGCCAAACAAATTCAGCCAGCGACTTGAACCGTGAATATGCACAGAGAATGCTGAAAAAAAAGTGAGCATAGTAAGCAGCAGCGATGTCCAAAAAGCAACAGGACAAAATTTAATAATCCATTTTTTTGGTACTAGACGCAGGATCAAAAATCCAAGCAAACCAATGACAAGACCTTCGCCATGTTTTTTAAGAAAGTAGTGGGAGCTTTTATATTTTTCCAAAGCAAAAACCGCACTTGCTGAATAAATGAAAATTATGCCGACAATCAGCAAAAGCGTTATAATGCTCACAAACAAACGAATATCCGTTCTGAGTAATTTTTGTGATGGTATCATTTCTAGATCCTTTTTTAGATTCGATTATCTTCACTGTACCAAACTACTATATATGAATTGGAAGCAAAAAGTGCACGTTGCTGAATGTCAAAAAGATTATTATTCTATCTAACAAAAACAGATAAAACTAAAGGTATCTCATGAGCATTAGAATAGTTGCACTGTTAGGTTTTAGTCTTCTGACATTTGATAGTTTATTGGGAATGGGAACGTCTGATACGGCGACCGAGACCACAAAGACTCGAATACGATATGGGCGTGATTTTTTATTATTCCTGCGACCAATACCTAAAACTCCACGCAATGAAGATTTAGCAGCTATTTTCAAAAAATTAAATGGAATGCTTGGAGCGGCGACCGTAAGCAATGATGAAAGTTTAGTCGCGATCATCCAAGAATTGAAGAAAAAACAGAAATAGAAAATGCCTGGTGTCTAAGAGTTTATACGGAAAATATGGTATAGTAACGAAGGCCTCCTTTTAAAGGAGGCCTTCGTTGTTAGTCTAATAGTAGCTTACAGGAAGAAAACAGGAGAATAGCTGCTATAAATTGACAATCTGCAAATTTATGGTAAGCTATATGGGTAGTATGTTTATTGGAGGTATTAGGTATGTTTCAGAGAATTAAAGTATTAGGATTGTTAGTAAGCATGGCTGTGGGCTTGCCCGTATCGGCCATGGAATCTCCTGTTCAAAAAAAGGCGGGGGAGCATATAAGTGATGCTATCGGCGATTTGCATAATGCGTTATATTCATGGGACCAAAAAAAATCTATAGAATCGTTAGCAACAATAAGCACTATTTACAAAGATCTTGGCTGGCAAACAGAAGACATTGCAACAGCACTGCAATTCATTCAAACAACCCTTGAAAGTTCTGATCAAAAACGATTTGATCATTCTCGTCGCATGATGGCACTATTGCTTGATGCTCAATTTCATAACACGTCATTATTTAACAAGTTTGAAAATAGCATGCTCGCTGTTATGAGAGCGCATAAGCAGGGACTTGGCAAGAATCAGTTTATGAATACCTTACTTAAACAACCTGTCGATAATCTTTTGAGTGAATTCAAAACAATCGAATCTTTTATTGAGCAAGAATATGAGTTAGATGAAGAGTATAAAGCTATTATGCGTGACACAAAGCATTTACTTGATGAACTAGCAACAGATCCTGAGTCTCAATATAAAAAATTTTTCGAACACCAATCATCAGTAGGTGGATGGTTGAGCTATATTTTTAGTGGTTTTCAGCCAGATCCCTTACATCTTCCTACAAAATTTTGCGCGTTGAAAGATCGATTTTATGCAGGTGTGCGTTCTAAATGTGTACATCAAGAAGAAAAGACCTTAAATAAAGAACTTTATTGGCACAGAGGATTTAATCACGAATTTATGAAATCAATTCAATCCTTACGTCAATCATCACGTTTGGATAATGCAGATACGTATAGCATGGTTGCGCGCTATCTTAGTAGAATCCCGGAATTGTTGAAACCCGAACAATACTATGGTAATAAAGGCGTTTCGTTGCTGGGACAACTCAGCAATTTGGCTCAACGGGGCCAGCAGTTATCGACTGACGTTTCTGATTCTCTCGCTCAACAAACACATGATGTTGTAGACGGGAGCAAAGCTTTATTGGCTGATGTTTCCACGCACGTTACCGAGCAAACGAGTGGACTCCTTAAGCAGGGGCAAAACTTAATAACCGAAAAAGTTCAAAAAATTCCTGGCGATCTACAGTTGCAACAATCGAGCGCCCAAAGGTTCGAAGAAAAACCATTGGTTGCTGCTGCTAAGAAAGTTGCCCTTCACAAGCAAGCTTCTGCTATTTCCTTTGCTGAAAATGAGCTAAAAAATGACGGTGTTATGGCAAGCATATTGCGAGCGGTCGGTGGTAATGATGTTGCAGAGCTTGAAGAAGCAGTCAAAAAAGGCATTCCTGCCGGATTAATTGTACGCAGCCTGCATGAGTTGATAACGACCTATGGTGTATCAAATATTGTCGATGGGTTTACTGCATATGTCGATTCAAATAAAGCCACCATCGATAAAGACGCAGGAGAATTCATTGGTAAGCTACTCACTGATTTAAGGCAGCACGTCACTACAGGCAGTGATATGGCTAAAGGCCAATTACAATCACTGGATAGGAATATACAAGATCAGTTCAAAAAATTACACGAGCTCGTTGAAAGTCATTTGCAAGCACTTAATAATAAATTGCAAGACCAAATAATACAAAGAAATATGAAGGTGGTAAGCGGGTTTAAAGCAGTAGACGTCATGCTAGAAAATGAGGCTAAGCAATTAGCAATGTCTGCATTAACGACTAATGATCGGATGAATTTAATAACAAGTAATGTTGTTGGGTCTCAGTGGAGAAAGCATGAACAGAAACGGGAGCATGAAAGCGAAGAAAGGCTTTTGCACCCAACCAAAGACATGCCGTTAGAAAAAATTGTACCTACCCCAATTCAACGCCAACGAGCAGGATTAGAGCACGATCTTGCAATGAGAGTCAAACGACGCGAAGAAAAACATCAGAAGAAACGTAACGCGCCAACTAAAGAGCAACGTACAGCGATGTGGGCGCAAAAAATTGAAACTGCCACAACAAGCAAAGTCCAAAAGCAGCTTACTGAACTAAAAAGACAAATGGTTTTACCAGTGAGTGACGAAGAAGCAAAAAAAACCATACGAGCGGAACTATTAAAGCCAAAAACTGCTACTAACCTTACGAAAAAGTAACTGCAACCTTTTTGTATCAAGGATTTTCACATGAACAAATGCATGCGCAATGTGTTGACGATCATCGTTAGTGTCTTTTTTGCGTCTCACCTATCTGCCGGAAAAATTAAGAGAGAAAAAATAAAAACAGGTTATCAGCCCTATGATATCACCAGAATTGAATCCCACGCGCAGAAACTGCAAGCGGAGCTTACCGATAGAATCGACTACGCAGATAAATTAGAAAAAATGCTGCGCAAAACAAGCTCGATAATTCAAGATCTTCAACATACGACACAAACTCGCAGAGTAAGTTTGACTGAACAAATTGCGAGGGATAAAGCATTTACAAAATCGCGAAATTTGGCGCTGATTGCCCAAGGCACAAGTGAACTGAGCAATTATGATCAATGGATTATTAACAATATACTCTTTCAAAATCTACTCGAACATATGCTACGTTCTAATGTAGAGCATCAACGAGAGTTGGAAAGCCGATTGTTAGAATTAGCACTTGATCCAGCAAAATTGCTCGACGACTCTGATGATTCTAAAGAGGAATGATCGAATTTTTAGAAGGCGGGGCAGATGAAGCTACACACGCACCAAATATTCGTGATATTGGTTAGTGTATGTGCTATTCATGAAAATTTTGCTGGCAAAATAAAAAGAGAGAGAACAACATCAAGTGCTTCGCACCCCTATACAAAAACACCAAAATATACCCAGGGCCAATATCTTGCACGACAACTTAGAGCTAACATCGAATTTGGCAGGAATTTGGATATGTTGATAGAAAAAGCCGAGACCAACATTCACAACCTCGAATGGGCGGCAATTATGTTTGGTCAGCGGACTGAGAAGTTTGACCAGTTATTAGAGAACAACAAAGTGAATAAAGAGATGCTGCAAAAGATGAAGAAAACAAATGACGCGCATATACAAAAACTGGAAGCCGAAGCGATGAAAGAAATTTCTGATGACATTAGTGATTTGCGCGTAACTGATCAATCGCAAAAATAATGCTTTTTTACCAATTCCTTAAATCGTGTTCCCCGTTCAATATAATTCTTAAACAAATCATAGCTTGAACCCGCAGGAGAAAATAAAATCTGTGCGGGTTCTTTTGTGTTTTGTATGCACGCCGCAACTGCCTCATCAAGATTGGCAAAGCTCCATGCAGAAATTTCTGACCCATCAGCCCAACTTTTAAGTTGTTCTGCTTCTTTACCAAAACAATATATAGCTACAACCTTATCTTTCAACGCCTTAATCAATGGCTCACGGTTAACACCTTTGCTGAGTCCGCCCAAAAAAATTGTGATAGGCGATCCCCCCTGCAATTGTTGCACGGCAGCTAATGTGGATTCGATGGTGGTGGATTTTGAGTCATTGTAAATAACCACACCGTTCGTGGTGAGCCTAGTCGAACCATTCGTGTGGTTCGATACACCCTCGCTTGCGCTCGGGCACTCACCATGAGCGGGAATATGATACATCGCTACTTTCTCAAGCCGATGCTCAGGTAATGTTATTGCGTCGCATAACGCGTAAATTCTGTTAACATACTGCGGCATAGCAAAAAAATCATGAATAAGAAACAATGTGCTGATTACCATCAGCCAGTTTTCCTTAAAACTCATGGCTGGTAGCCGATCCCCAAAAATTTCCGTTCGCACACCTTGGTGGTACAACACGATGTTATTCTCTTCTAAACAAAACACACGACAGGGTGAAAGTTCGTTACGTTGAGTGGCAGAAATCTTTTGTGCACTAAAAAAACAGAGTTGAGATTGGATGGTTTTATGCTGTATATGGGGCAGAAGGGTGATAGGCACTAGTGCAATCTGCGATGCTGTTTGATGTTTAATCATTGTGAATTTTGCGTCGAAATAGTTTTGCAAACTTCCATGCCGGTCAAGATGATTGGGATAAAACGTAGTCCAAATAGCTAGATCGGGACCAAAGGTGCGACATTGCTCAAGCTGAAAGCTCGAGACTTCTAGCAATGCTGCATCAAATTCATCGCGGTTAGCAAGTAGCTCGAGCATACCTGCACCAATATTGCCACCGGTATACCATCTCACTGGTCCATGCTGCATGAGCTGCGATAGCATGCTGGTAACACTTGTTTTTCCAACACTGCCTGTGACGGCGATAATTGGTTTTTTAAAAAACTCTTGGAGTACATCGAGTTCGGTGATCCATTTATGTGCATATGCAGCATAAGGCCGCAAATCAATGCCTGGACTTGCTAAAATGTAATCGTTATGTTCGAGGAATGTGGCAAGGTAATTTTCTTGCTTATAAAGCGGGATATTTTTTTCTTGCAATAGTTTTTGGTCGGAAATAGTTGGTTCTTTTGCTTCAAGAACTTCTAACGATGCGGCATGGGGATACAAATAGGTACATGCTGCTTTTCCTACGACGCCAAATCCCCAAATGCCTATTTTTTTGTTGAAAATCATATCAAGATCACCTATAGTTCTGCATAGTATTACGCAGAGTATAGCATGTATCTAGGAAGGAAACAGCATGAAAATGTACAAGCATATTATTTTGCTAAGTTGTGTTATGGGTGTTGCACAGGCGGTGCGTGATCACAAAACTATTACACAAGATCTCGATGATTGGGAGCATGCAATCGGCAGTTTTAAAACGGTCGATGAAACATATCCCCTAGTACGCCACATGCTTGCGATGGCTATTTGGTGTGCTCAACACAGCGATTTTAGTGATGTAAAGGAAGAAGCAACACATGCTCCTGTCAAAGTGCTCGCAAAAAATGATGATCCTTCAAAAATTAATTGGCTAGCCTCACTGTTGCATGCCCATGTTCAAGTGCCAAATACTACAAAAAGTACAGATGACGCATTAAATCTTGGGTATTCAATTCTTGTGCTTGCGCAATTTCTCAATGACGCACGGGATGCACAAAAATTCAAACAAACAAAAGATTTAAAAAGAGCTGAAAATTCATTAGCATTGGCAGGACTTCTGGGCCATATTCACGGAAAGCTCAGGGATTTTACTGCTACCATCGATGTAAAACAGCGCTGGAAATATCCTATCTACCAAGGTCGGGCCGGAGATGTAGCGTGTCCCTATCTAGAATTTGGATTTGATGGCAGAAGTGATGAAGAATTATGTTTAGAATATTATGAAAAAGAAGCGGGAACGGGAAGTCTGCATACATTACCTGGGCAATTTGAACAAATTTTAACGCATAATATCGCAGGTGGAACATACAAGCTTATTTTTGTATCGCCTATTATGCACAAGGTTGGCACCGAGCAGAAGGAAGAAGGTCACCAATACATTTTAGATCCCAAAATGTACAATGTGGCTACAAAGGTTCGGGGTTATCAATTAGGTGACTTTGGAAAAACCGTGGTGAAAAAGTTTAATTTATATGAGTAATTCTGTTTTTTACGTGATTTGGCCAAAGATCGATTGCCGGGTATACTTGGAGATGACCAAAAATAATCAATAATCCTAGGCAAGGAACAAGCCATGGCAGAATCTCAAGACACTAAAGTAAGTTTTAAAAACACCCTCAATTTACCAACCACCGATTTCCCTATTCGGCCTAATGCAAAAGTCGATGATCCTTCCATGCTTGCACGCTGGGAATCAGAAGATCTCTATAATAAAGCATTCAAGAAGCACGAAGGTAATAAAAAGTTTATTCTGCATGACGGTCCGCCCTATGCCAATGGCCATCTACACTTAGGTCATGCCTACAATAATATTTTGAAAGATATTGTTACCAAATCACAACGCATGTTTGGCAAACATGTACCAGTTACCCCAGGCTGGGATTGCCATGGATTGCCAATCGAACTCAAAGTGACGCAAGAAAATCCAGGGCTTACGGGAGAAGAGCTCAAAAAAAAGTGTCGCGCATATGCTACCCACTGGATTAACGTGCAACGCCAAGAACGTAAAGATCTGGGCGTTATCATGGACTGGGATCACCCCTATGCAACTATGTACTTTGACTATGAAGCAAATATTTTGCGCGCCTTTGGTGATTTTATTGCCCACGGCTATATTGAGCGAAAAAATAAAACTGTGCCATGGTGTCCCTCTGATCAAACGGTACTTGCTTCCGCTGAGATTGAGCACCAGGAGCGCAAAGATCCCTCAATTTATGTGAAATTTTCGTTAGCGCAAGCGACAATTGCCAAAATAGCGCCTCAACTTGCTGGCAATCAAGTTAGCTTACTCATTTGGACAACAACCCCATGGACATTGCCACTCAATCGTGCGGTGACGGCAAAACCTGATACTATGTATGCCGTAATCAAAATCGAAGATCAGTATCTTGTGGTTGCTAAAGAGTTGGTAGCCAAAATCGCTCATACTGTTGGTCAGACGGCAACTATCGTAGCTGAATTTAATTCAAATCTGTTACAAGGCGCTAAGGCGCACCATCCTTTTATTGAAAAACTTGAAGTGCCAATCTTGCTTGAAAATTCCGTCTCCTTGGAAGATGGGACGGCTTTTGTGCATTGCGCGCCAGGTTGTGGACCAGAAGACTATCTGATTGGGGTAAAAAATAATCTTGAAATCTTTTCGCCTATCACAACGGATGGCAAATACGACCAAGGCATTGTCCCCGCAGAACTGAAGGGCATGTCGGTTGCCGATGGTAATATTTGGGCCATTAAAAAATTAGCAGAAGTTGGTAATTTATTTTTTAAAACGAGCATTCGACATGCGTATCCCCATTGTTGGCGATGCCACAATGCTTTGATATTCCGTGCTACCAAGCAATGGTTTTGCGATCTTGAAAAACATAACTTAAAAGAAAAAGCCCTTGAAGCAATTCCCGGCATAAAGATGATACCGGCAAAATCAGAGCATCGCCTGAGCGCAACGCTTGAGGGGAGACTTGAATGGTGCTTATCGCGTCAGCGCGTATGGGGCGTGCCAATTCCTGCATTATTATGCACCAACTGTGACACCTCCTACATTACCCAAGAGTTTGTTAATGAGGTTGCCGACAAGGTAGAGGAGCACGGCATAGAATATTGGGACAAAGTTACCCTGCAAGAATTGAATGTCCCAAGTACCTGTCCAGCGTGTAACAAGCAGGGTACGTGGGTAAAAGAGTTGGATATTCTTGATGTATGGTTTGAATCAGGCGTCAGCCATTATGCGGTGCTTTTGCAGAATAAAGAACTCGCATTTCCAGCCGATATGTATTTGGAAGGAAAAGACCAGCATAGGGCTTGGTTCCAAAGTTCGCTATTGACAGGCATGGTGCTAGAAGGTGAGCCGCCTATGCGCATCATAATGACGCATGGATTTACCGTTGATGATAAGGGCAGAAAGATGTCCAAATCATTGGGCAATGTGGTGGCGCCACAAGAACTTATCAACAAGATTGGCACTGATGGATTGCGTTTGTGGGCTTCGAGCATCGACTGTGAAGGTGAAGCGATAGTTTCTGATATCTTGTTGCAGAACGTGCAAGAAGTATTTAGAAAGGTTCGCAACACGTGTCGATTCTTGCTTTCAAATCTCTACGATTATGATCACACTAAAGATGCAGTTGCGCTCAATGAGCTGCCTATGCTTGATCAATATGCGCTCGAACAACTATTTAGACTTAATCATGAAATTCTTAAAAAATATAATGATTTTGACTTTACTGGCGTGTTTCACACCCTTGCTGATTATAGCGCAGTAGAGCTTAGCGCATTTTATTTGGATATTATCAAAGATCGTTTGTACACCGAAAAGGCGGATGGTCATGCCCGACGATCTGCACAAACCGTATGTTGGTATATGCTCGATACTCTGACACGTCTGATGGCACCAATCATGTCATTCACTGCTGAACAACTTTCTGATCATTTTCAAAAAGACAAAACTGAATCAATTCATTTGCAGAAATTCACCACCTTACCTGACGTGTGGCAATTATTAGGTGAATATTATGCACATCTCAAAGAAGATTTTGATCTGCAAGCATATGCGGTCAACATTGAACCTGTTCTTGAATTTGATGCTAAAAAATTTGTCAGGGAACGCGACGCACAATGGCATGTGCTCAAAGAAGCGCGTTCAGCATTATTAAAAGCAATTGAAGTGCAACGCGAGCGCGGACTTATCAAACATTCACTCGAAGCTCGTTTGACGATCTATTTTGATATGAAGCACGATGCTCTGAGCGTCCTTAACGAATTTTTTGCAACGCTCAAGCGATCTGCGCAAACACGCGAAGCATTTTTCAAAGAGTTTCTCATTGTCTCACAAGTTGAGTTTGTGGAAAGTGCTCAAGGACTGGAAGAATCGGAACTTACGGGCATGTGGGTGCGTGCAGAGCATGCTCGTGGAGAAAAATGTCCACGTTGCTGGCAATGGGAAGAAACAACCAATGAATTTCATTTATGTAAACGGTGCCAAGCAATTGTGAAATAACAAAACTTCGCATAAAAAAAGGCCCTGCCGATGTAGCAGGGCCTTTTTTATGTGTGATTATTTCTTGCCAAGTGACTTTATGATATTCATTGCATCATTAAGATTATAATTTAATTTGAACAGATCGACAGGTTCCTTTGCTTGATATTCAGCTGATGCCAGCGATTTTGATTCAATATCTCCAAGGAACAAATACCGTATGTTGCGATTTTGAAAGCTATTTGGATCGTTAGCCCATGCCATCTGTATCGGGCCAAAGTGTTTACTGAATTCTTCGATGCTCGCTTTATTCTCGTCATAGAGTTCTTTTAGTTCTTCGGCGATTCCTTTTTTGGTGTCGCTATCAAGTCTGGCAAAGCCTTCCTTAAGTTTTGTGGCTTTATCTTTAAGTTTATTGATTGCTTCCATCATTTGTTTTGCTTGATTATGGAGCGCCAAATCTATTTGAGTCGAACCATTTTGCATATTTTGCAACAATGATCGCCATTTTTCACTTATTTTATCTTTGCCTTCTTCGGTCTTAGAGCCAGTAATTATGGCTTTAATAGCTTCGAGTTGTTTAGCGATGTCTCGTACTAAACGATACATGGTGTTAACATCCACAGGTTTCTCTTCTTTTTTTGGCTGTCCTTTGCCCAGAGCTTCTGGTTCTAACTTAACTTCTCCTTTTCCTTCTTTCGGGCTTTCTGCTTTGCCAGTGCCAGATTTTTCTTCGCCGCCTTTTTCTTTTTCCGGTTTTCCAGCGCCTGGTGTAGGGGCTCCAGCTCCCGGACCTTTAGGAGCTTCCGTTGGGGCGGAAGGCCCACTTATAGAAGGAGCCGATGGCCCAAAGCCTGTTGATGGAGTCGGAATATAACCAGATGATGATTTTTCTTGAGGTGTTGTAGGAGTTTCTTTAAAAACTGGCGGTTGCTCGCGTTTGCCTACTTCTTTAAATTCTCCAGTTTTTGGACGTTTTCCTGCTTCTATTGCTTCTTTTTCTTTCTTTTCTTCATATTCTCTAATTTTTTTAGCCGTAGGCTCATATTTTTCGATGAGCTTGTCGATACTATCACCAAGTTTGTCGGTGTATATCGCTTTGATAAGAGTGTCGAGTACTTTGCGAATTGCTGCCTTTGCTGCTTTGCTTGCTGGCTGCGTAGAGTTTGAGGTATCGATAATGATATTTGCTTCATAGCTGGTGAGAGCGCTATTGAGATTATTGAGTTTTTCAATAAGCGCTTTGTCTTCGATAAGATCATACAGATATTTAAAATCTTTTGTCTTAGAATCTTTATCGCTCAGCTTATGAAGTTTTTGTTCTAATACCAGAATTTCATGTTGCAAGTCATCCCAGTCGATGAGCTTCTCTCTTTTAGTAATTTTTCCACTCTCTTGCCATGAAACAACTTTGCGTTCAAAATCGGGCAATGCGGTTATTTTTACGAGGAAGCTTTCAATGCGCAATATAATGCTAGCAAGAAGTTGTTCGAGTGGCTTCGTTTCACCTTTTTTTATGGACGGCAATATTGGTTCTTCAACAGGTTTTATCGGTTCTGGTCGTGCCACAGGTGGTGCGGTTACCGCTGGTTTTGTTGGTTCTGCCTGTTGTTTTTCAAGCTCTTTAAAAAATTCTTCCAACTCTTTTTCTGACATGGTTTCTAAAGCGTGGGTTAGTTCTGCAACATCATTGTCGAATTTCGCGCGTTCATCTGCCGACAGACTTGCCCTGAATTGTTCAATTTCAGCTTCCGCTTTTCTGAGATCTTCTTCTGATATTTCAAAGGGCAATGCTTTTTGTGCATGCATATGTGGACTATTAAATGCACAGATGCCAAGCAGTATAAAAAGTGTTTTACGCAGAATTGCAACTATATTCATAAAATCCTCTATACAAAATCTTGTGATAACTGTTCTTCTTGAGCTATATGGTAATTAGACCATATATCATGGTTAGCTGAAATAGTATATACCTATGCTAGTAAGAGATCTATTTTTTATGAAAAACTTTTGTTGCACTTTGCACTATTTTAGACACAACAAGCAAGGTTTTTTGCTGTTCGAAGTGCTCGGCGCTATCGCTGTACTCATGCTCAGTATCGGTATGATAATGCACTTTTATGGCAATCGATCGTTGGTGCAACAAAGTTTAGCTCAACAACTTGCCGTGATGAATGCGCTCATGGAGAATTTTGAAAAGGGTGATAGTCGAACTTTGAGCAATAAATCAGACATGGGCATCGCACCGCTTGCTATGCCTGTGAATATAGTACATGCACCATTTAATCCTCGTACCATTAATTCATTCACCTGGCTCAAAGTAACGGTGCCATGGCCTGATGTGTATCGTCACAGCGAGCGAGAGTTCATAGTTGGTTATAATCACGCTAGGGTTACATAATCATGACTGGATCAATAGTTGAATATCTTGTCTATTGTGCGGCCGTTACTCTGCTCATGGCATATTCCATGCAGTTTCTTGTTATCACCCACCAACAATTGAGCAAGCAAGAGAAAGGCATGCAGAACGCACTACAAGGATTAGTTGTCCAAACTATGCTGCATCGTGATGTCATGCAAGCTCATCCTGCAGCAGACCGGTGGCATGCGCGCGACGCAACGGGTCTCATATGGACTATCGATGAGCAAACGCATATAGGTTGGTTTATTGAGAAGAACAATCTTATGAAAGTCCAAGGTATGTATGATTTTGACCAGCACCGATGGATCTCCTCAAATAAAACTATGGTAGCTCAGCACGTTGAACAATTTTCGCTCCGGCCGGAATTCTCAGCTGATAACAAGCAGTGCGTTCGCTGTAGCTGTGCATTGAAATTTACAGCGGCAGCACCATTCCAGTGGACCGTATCATTACGTAATCGGGAAGTCGCATGATATTTATAGCAAAAGGCTCAGCAATGCTCACTGTTCTGATTGGTATGAGCATTGTGCTTTGGCTCGTTGTTAAGCTGGGTACAGGATCAGCCATTATGCAGGACCTTGTGGCCACGCGCCTGCGGCTTGAGCAGCAGAACAGACTCGGGCAAGCCATGCTAGAGTGGGGTGTTGCTTTCTGCAAAGAGCATCGTTTGGAGTTAGCAATGAGTCCCTTGGAAACTCATCCTATTGAGGTGCAGCTGGGACCTTGTTATCTGCAAAATCATACGTATCAAGGAGTCATAAAGATTGGTAAAGAACCTGATTTTGCCAAAAACCGACAGTATCATCTTAATGCGGTCCTGTCAGGTGATGGACAGCCATGTGTCAAACTGGGATGCTTGCTATCTTTTAGTGAAAAAAATTACGCCAAAATTGAGCAATGGCGATATGCTTAATTAAGTTTTCAAGCCCTTTTTTTTGAGTTATAATAACCGTATCTACTAATTTCCCAAATGCTATCAATTCAGATGAAAGGTGCCGCATGAAAATTTTCCTTCTAAAGGATATCGTTAAAGTTGGTATGGCAGGAGACGTCATTAAGGTTTCTGAAGGGTATGGCCGCAACTATATTTTGCCAAGAAAGCTTGGTGTTGAAATTACCGCTGCCAACGAAGCAACCTATGTTGAAAAATTCAAGAATGTGGAGCGCAAAAAAGACGTAGTGGCAAGCCAAACCTCTATGCTTGCGGAACGCATTAAGGCTCTTCAACTCACGTTAAAACGTAAAATTCATGATGATGGTAAGCTCTACGGTGCCGTAAGTCCATTGGAAATTGTCGACTTATTGGCCGAGAAGGGCATCAAGGTAAGCAAAAGCCAAATCGAGCTGAGCAAAGCGATAAAGGAAAAGGGCACCTTCGAAGTTACCATTATTTTGTCTTCGCGCTTGAAGCCATCGCTTACCCTCAAAGTTATTCCTGAAGCTATTTGAGTGTTTCAGTAGCTGCTCATAAAATTGCTACACCAAAGGTTCTATATTTAATTGATGAGCACAAGTTCAGGATGACAATAACATCATCAAAGTCTTCCTGAATAATCAAGTCAAAAAAAAGGCAAGCTTTTACATCATGCAACCCAAAGAACAAAATTCATCATCGCACGGGCTTGACACCGAACGGGTGCTTGGTAAAAGCCTGCCTGCAAGTCTAGAAGCAGAACGCTCCGTACTAGGAGCATTGCTCCTCAATGATGATAATGTTGCGCAGGTTGCAGAGTTGTTAGCACCAGAAGACTTTTACAGTTACGCGCATCGCACCATTTATGAAACTATTCTTGAAGTTTCTCAAAAATTCAAACGTGTTGATATTGTCACCTTGCAAGATGAGCTCGTAAAAAAAGGTAAGCTTGATGCGGTGGGCGGAACAGTCTATCTGCTCTCCTTGCAAGAAGATATTCCCGCCCTGGGTTTACTCACCCAACATATGCAACTTATCCGAGAAAAAGCTGTGTTGCGACAGCTTATTGGGTCGGCAACGTCAATTATTAGCAGTTGTTATACGCAAGATGATGACAACATCGTCAACGTGCTTGACCAAGCTGAAAAAACTATCTTTCAGATTTCTAACAAGCGTACCAACCAGACCTTTGTGCAACTCAACATCTGGCTCAAAAAAACATTTCAACATTTATCTGATATTAAAAGCCACAGCAAGGGCATTACCGGAATTCCGACTGGCCTTAAAAAACTTGATGAACTCACTTCGGGATTTCAGCCCGGCGATTTGATTGTTCTTGCAGCCCGACCTTCCATGGGAAAAACCGCATTGGCATTAAATATTGCTTGCCACGCTGCAGAGATTGGGACGACCGTTGGTTTCTTTTCTCTTGAAATGGCTGCAGAACAATTAACCTTGCGCTTATTGTCCAGTGAATCGGGCATTGCGCACCATAATATTCGTAATGCGACGATCACATCTCAAGAATGGATTGAACTGACAAACGTTGCGGCACGTCTTGCCGAACGAAAAGTATTCATCGATGATACAGCTATGCTCAATATTAATGATCTGCGTGGAAAAGCACGAAAGTTAAAAATGGAGCATAACCTGCAGATTTTAGTTATCGATTATCTGCAGCTTTTGCATTCAACGAAACGTCATGAAAATCGGCATCAAGAAGTTTCAGAAATATCCCGCTCATTGAAAGCACTCGCTAAAGAACTTAACATCCCTATTGTGGCATTGTCACAGCTTTCGCGTGCCGTGGATAGTCGTATGGATAAACGTCCAATTTTATCAGACTTGCGAGAATCAGGCGCTATTGAACAAGATGCTGATGTTATTATGTTTTTATATCGCGATGTGGTGTATAATCCAGAAACCGAGAATCCAGCTATAGCTGAACTCATTATCGGCAAACAGCGCAACGGACCTACCGGAACCGTATATCTTCATTTTGCGCGCGATTTGACGCGATTTGAAGACGCAGAACAAGAATTTAAATAAAAAAAATTTTATCACTCTCAATAATTCGTGGAGTCAAACATGATAAAGAAGCAGTTATTTCGCAAAAAAGGAGATTTTTTATTGTGTATGACTGCAGTGTTTATTATTTCAGGCCTCGTTGCAAAAGGAACGCATGCATTGTGGGAGAGTAAAGCTGGTTACAATCTGCATGGTTAAAAAAATTTTTGAGTAGTAATAGTGTTCTTAAATTAAAAATAAGGATTACGCATGAAGAAAATTGCTGCCCTGGTTAGCTTGCTAAGCGCTGTTCCAGTAATAGCAGATGGAAGAACTAATGAGATTATAAATATCGAAGCCGCACATGCTATTCGGCGACAACCGTGGCGCCCTGTGCAAGAACGCATTCGTGATACGGTTGTCCAAATTTTTGTACACATTGCTGAAATTGATGTTCTACGACCGTATGAAGCACCGGAACAAAAGGGTGCGTGCGGTAGCGGCTTCTTCATTAATGATCAAGGTGATTTTGTCACCAATGCACATGTGGTGAATCAAGCAGTAGGTATTTACATTCAGATTCCCTCCCTTGGCAAACGATTTATCAAAGCTGAACTTATCTGTATTTGCCCTGAGCGTGATATTGCTTTACTGCGCGTATCAGAAGAAGATCAACAAACTATACAACAAGCTCTGGGAAAAATACCTTTTTTACCTTTTGGTGATTCTGATGCGGTACGCCGCTCAGATGAAGTCATGGCACTGGGTTATCCACTTGCACAACAGTCACTCAAAAGTACGACGGGTGTTGTGAGTGGACACGAGCGCGACATGTTGCAAATTAGTGCACCGATAAATCCTGGGAGTTCAGGCGGTCCGCTCCTGAACATACATGGCGAAGTGATAGGTATTAATACGGAAGGCTTTATGCAAGCACAAAATGTTGGCTATGCGATTCCGATTAATGAGCTACGCGTCATATTGCCTGACATGTATAAAATTAAGCTACTACGCAAACCATTTCTTGGATTAATGACGAGCAATGCTACCGAAAGTCTCACCGAATATCTTGGCAATCCACTACCTGGTGGCTGCTATGTAGTTGAAATCATTAAAAATAGTCCTCTGTACAAAGCGGGCGTTCGACGTGGTGATATGATCTATGAAATCAACGGCCATCGTCTTGATGTGTATGGTGAGATGGGCGTTGCCTGGAGTGAAGACAAAATATCGGTTATCGATTATGTTTCTCGCTTAAAGCTTGATGATGATGTAAATATCGTATTGTACCGCGATGGTGAACGTATTGAAGTCGTGAGCAAAATCGGACATTTAGAGCAGCCAGCAATTCGTAAAATCTATCCGGGATATGAAACGATCGATTGTGAAATCTTTGGTGGTATGGTGGTCAGCGAATTGAGTACCAATCACATCGATTTATTAGTGAAGCATGCGCCTGGCTTGCTGCGTTATCTTGAAATTGGTAAACAATCGGATCCGGTCCTCATTATTACCCATATTTTCCATAACTCACAACTCTACAATGCACGAGTATTGTCGCCAGGCATCGTAATACGTGCCATTAACGGGGACTCTGTGCACACGCTTGAAGAGTTTCGTGCTGCAATTAGAGCCTGCGTTAACGAAGATCATTTGGTGATCCGTGCAAGTGATACCATCACGCAAGCTTCGGATAATTTGATGGTGGTGCTGCCACTTGATCAAGTATTGGAAGAAGAGTTAGCGCTCTCGCGTGATTATCGCTATCCTCTATCACCTCTGGTGAACGAGTTGCTTGATCAACGAGATTAAAACTGCTACTAATGAAGCACTCACTGGCTTAAAACCTGTGTATCGTGCGAAATTCTTCGAAGCCATGATGTTTTACCCTACTACGCTCTGCGAGCTTCGAAGGGTTCTACCCTGCCATTCATCCCCCAGTCTTAAAAGACTTGGGGATTTTCTGGCGAAGTAGAATAAAAAGCGCCGAATAACTCGGCGCTTTTTTGTTACTATAAAAAAAAGGAAGAATATGGTTATTTTGGGGATCGATCCGGGATTTCACGTTACTGGTTTTAGCATTCTCAAA
>JABDCY010000004.1 GCA_013287855.1 Candidatus Babelota bacterium
AATTTTTCTTGCGCGTAGAAGACACTGATGTTACCCGTTCTAAACGTGAATATATGGAATCACAGCTTGCTTCTCTTGCATGGGCGGGCATTACGTATGATCTGCCTCTTGTTATTCAGTCCGAACGAATTAATGAACATCGTGCCATGGCACAGAAATTACTTGAGCAGGGGCGCGCTTACCCCTGTTATTGTCCACCGCAAAAAGAGGATGGTGATAGTGATCAAGGATTTTACAAATATGATGGTCGTTGTCGATCATTAACTCAGGCGCAACAAGATTTGAGTAAACCATTTTCGATTCGCTTCAAAATTCCTGATAACCAAAAAGCAATTACGTTTCATGATGTAATTCGCGGGCCTATCACTGTCGAGCCAGATCAGCTTGATGATTTTATTATTGTGCGTTCTGACGGCACACCAATGTACAATTTTGTGGTCGTCCTTGATGATGCTTTTATGCGCATCACCCAAGTCATTCGCGGTGAAGAACACATTTCAAATACTCCAAAACAGATTTTATTATATGAAGCATGTGAATATCCTATGCCGCAATTTGCGCATTTGCCGATGATTTTGGGACCAGATGGCACCAAGTTAAGCAAACGAAATGCTGCAACTTCTGTTCTTGAGTATAAATCTGCTGGTTATTTGCCTGATGCGTTGTGCAACTATTTAGTTCGTCTTGGTTGGTCACATGGCGATCAGGAAATTTTTACGCAGCAAGAACTTATCTCCTATTTTTCCCTTGAGCAGGTCGGAAAAAAGGGTGCCATTTTTGATCCGAACAAACTTGCCTGGATGAATAGCATGTATATGCGCAAGCGCTCGGCACAAGATCTGTTACAGATTATGCAGCATGATGTCGGTTTTAATGTTCAAATGGAACTGCCAAAATGGTCGCAAGAATCTTTGCTTGCACTGATCGATTTGTATAAAGAACGTGTGACAACGGTGGGGTCTCTCGCTAAAGAGTTAAAAGCCCTGCATGATGGTCCTGCGCATTATGATGAGCAAGCATTAGCAACATCGGTTACACCAGCAACAAAATCATATCTCGAACAACTTGTTGGTGTGCTTGAAATGACGCGCGATTTTAAGCCAGATGTTTTAACCACTGAAATAAAAAATTTGGCTAAACAGCTTGATATTAAATTAGTTGCATTAGCTCAACCAATTCGGATAGCATTGACAGGGATAAGCGCAAGCCCTGGAATTTTTGAACTTCTCGCATTATTAGGAAAACAGGAAAGCATCATGCGCTTACAAAAGTTTATTGCAACATTGTGATACAGATCTAATCATGTGCAAAAACGCAAGGGTTGGGTATGAAAATATGCATGCTATTTCCTGAGTATGGCAGTCAATTTGTTGGCATGGGCAAAGAGTTGTATGATGAATCTCGCATAATGCAAGAATTTTTTGAGGAAGCTTCGGGATGTTTGCCTATAAACTTCGTCAAACTTTGTTTTGCATCATCTGATGTTGAACTAGCAAAACCAGTGCACGCGTATCCCTCTCTATTTTTAATTAGTTGTTCGATTGCACAAATTCTTAAGGCAGAAGGCATTATGCCTGATGCGGTTGCAGGACATGGTATAGG
This sequence comes from Candidatus Babelota bacterium, assembly GCA_013287855.1. Classification (GTDB taxonomy): domain Bacteria; phylum Babelota; class Babeliae; order Babelales; family Vermiphilaceae; genus JABDCY01. The sequence goes on from JABDCY010000004.1 coordinate 1,603, forward strand.
GGAATACGCTGCCATGCATGCAGCTGGTGGGCTAAACTTCCCTGATGGATTGTACTTGCTCAATAAATATGCGGCATTATATCAAGAACTGTTGGCATCAGCGCAATTTTCGAGCATTCACGTGACTGGTGTCGCATCAAATGTGGTTGAAAAATTGTGCGAGGCGTTCTGCAATGCCGGTCTGCATATTTCAATTGCTATCTACGATGCGCAACAAAATTTTGTGGTTGCAGGCCATGCACAAGCTGTTGAAGAGATCCGTGCAAATATTCGCGAACAAAGTGGTGTTGCTAAGGTGGTGCCAATCGAGATTGGGCTCCATTCTATGCTTATGCAGAATGTAGTTGAAAACTTTAAAATGTATTTAGAAAAAGTAGATTTTAAAGACATCGCAGTGCCGTTGCTGGCTTGTACCAATGGTCATGAATTACAGAAGGCATCAGAGCTGCGAGAGCAAGTGATGAAAACTATTGAAGAACCGGTGCGTTGGGATAATGTCATGACAGCATTACAAGACTATGATCTTATTCTTGAAGTTGGACCTGGTAGTAGCTTGAGTGCAGTTGTTCAGGCAAAATATCCTGATAAAAAAGTTATAAGTGTCAGCAAACCTGCTGATGTTATGTTGGTAAAAGAGATTATTGCAGAACGTGATAAGCAAACGGAGTAAATTATATGGCAACATTTGATAGAGCAGATACGGCAAAACATGTTTTAGATATTGTGGCGCAAAAATTGAATCGTGATAAAACTACTTTGCAAGAACAGCAGACCTTTGAAGAACTTGGTGCGGATTCACTGGATATGGTTGAAATTGTCATGCGATTGGAAGAAGTTTTTGGTATTGAAATTAAAGATGAAGATGCTGAAAAACTGACGTCGCTCAAGGATGTTATAGATTATGTTCAACGCATAAGAACAAAATAAAATAAGGCAGGATTTTTTTCCTGCCTTAATGTCTTTTCCAATGCACTTATATTAATTAAGCACGAAAATTCCCCATTTTTTAAGCAATCCATCTAGAAGGCTTGTTGGGTTATTGAATTTTTCTTTTGATGGATCCCAAGCAATGCCAGTCTTTGTTTGAAAAGATCCTTTTTGGGGGTTGTAAGAAAAAGTTGAAGTAGCATACCGGTTACTTGTGCCGGGACGAACTGTTCCATCAGACCAACTATATAATCCTTTTGGCGCCTTGGCAGCTGTGTCTTTTGCAACTAGAACTACATATTCAAGTTGATCGGCATTTATGCCGTCAGAACTTTTTAGTTGTACTGCAACATATCCTTTAGGTCCAGAAAGATCGTCAACGCGCAACCAACCATAATTATCGCCAGGAGCTATAAAAATATCAGAATTTTTTTGATTTATAAAAGACTCGGTCATTCCTTTAGGAACGAGATATTCTGTCGCTTGAGCAGTTAATGCAACGCTCATTAAATAAGCGCATGCAAACCATACGAAATTTCGATAATTTTGAATAACCATGAGGACTCTCCTTTACTATTAAATATCTAAAGTATACCTATTATTTATAATAATTCATATTGAATATAAAAAGCAAGATTTTGCTTAAAATAAGGTGTTTTTATTAGGTAATCGGAAGCCAATAGATATCATATAATTGAAAAGTTGAAATGTTTTTTGGTATCCTAGGTATAAGAAAGGTTTGGATGGTATATGAGAAGTTATTTAAATATTTTAGGATGTGGACTTATAGTTGCTACTAATCTGATTTACAGTGTACCAGTGACAATAAGTCGAGCTGATTTTGCACAAAAATTTTTTCACCGAATATCTGAACTTACAGGTATTCCTAGTGAACAGCTCAATGGAGGTACATCGCTCGCCTCACTGGAAGACCAAGATTCAACTATCAGAAGAGATTTGATTGGGTATACGCGCGATATGTTAATTGGAGGAATTCCCTACTTCAGCCAACTTGATGATGCTGGTCTTGATAATCTTCTAACTGTAGAAGAAGCCATCGATTATTTATATCAATTCATTAAACCTATTGATGTCCAGGCAGAAGGTGATGCTCTTGATGGCTATGGCTATGGTATTGGTCATAGATATTATTAAGAATTTTATCCGAAAATTCCAAGCATTCTCAAGAAAGCATGATAAACCACTCGTTTGTCATCCTGAACTTGTTTCAGGATCCATCTCTCACAATCAGTCTGATTTTAACAAAGCCGAAAAGTTATCTAATGATACATTTTTAATAAAAACTAATCTTACGCTGCCCACCCATTGGTAAGTCGGTGCGTGGATCCTGAAACAAGTTCAGGATGACAAACCGGGCATTCGCAGCTTGATGTCAATATATGGAAATTTTGGCCGCATCTTATTCCTCAGTCAAATGACATAGGGCCAATATCATGTCTCGCGAGCTTAGAATTAATTTTCTGATAGCTCTAATAAACAAGTCCTGCTTTAATCCAGATGCTCCACTGTCCCATGAATGGTTTATTTGGTGTATCATTGCGAGGTTTTTCCCCGACAAATTCTACGTCTCCGCCGCCGCCAAAGAATGGTTCCGCATTCCAGCATATATCTTGCCACGCATAATTAAGGTGCGCAAAAAGTTTGTGTGTAAAGGCCATGTGCGCTGCACCTGAGTGTACATTAATATCTGCCGTGCTGATAAATACTGGTGATGGATTGTCGGTGAGTAATGCCTGGAATGCAAAATTTGTTCCATGCAGACGCGCGGTACTTTCGGTAGCTTGGCTTGCGGCGCCACTCATGAGAGTAACATTTTGAATTCCTTTAAATCCGTAGGTATTTGGTTGAATGCCTTCTCGCAGGCACAATTTTTCTCTGCTCACAATCCAGCCATTGTACCCAAAATCAAAACTAACATCGCAATGTTTATAGCCAAACATAATGGTAAAATCAACCTGCACGGGGCGTGAGACATTGCAGAAAAGCGTTGTTCTATTAATTGCCGGCAAGGAAGATCGAATATATGCTCCGCTGCCATCAAACTGTTTGATCAAAATATAACGACTACCAAAGCCATTTTTGCACAGATCGAAAGACCGACGCTGTAATGATGAAAAGAGATGAGTGATAGTGGCATCAACATAGAGGCACAAATCTTGGTCGCCATCTTTTTCCCAGATTCGCACGTGCCCGGATGCACCTAGGCCAAGCTCCCAGTGATGACCGTTACCTGCAATTGGTTCAAACAGGTAAACAGCACGTGAACGATTTCCTGTTGGGGCCACCGCATGAATATTTAAACCAACATGGCCATTATCTTGTAATAAAAAATTCCAACCAAAAATCATATGCACATCCGCAATGCGAACGAGTGTTTTTGGACCTGCAATAGTGCCAAATCTGAGCGGTTCTTGCACATCACCAAAAGGTACGGTGCGTTTGAATGCTTCCTCAACGGACATGAGTGGTGCCGGGATAGCGACATTGCTCATATAATTTGCCGGATAGGGCGTCAAAATGCCCGTGGCATTCACGGTTTCTTTGAGTTTTAATTCGGAGCGGACCCAAGTAAGTGGTGCATATATATTGAAATAGAGTCCTTTTGCTAGCCCATCAAGACCAAAATATCCCTGAAATTGTGCCACCACATTTTGTAGCCTTGGTTCAATAAGAACAGTGCTTTCGAACGTCTGGCTTAATCCAAAATAATCAGCCAGAATGTCATTATTTGGACGCTCAGCAACCATGCTTCCCGAAAATCTGAGCGTATTATACCCAAAAAAATATTGAGCAATGGTATGGGTGGTGAATGCTGTGACATAAGCTAAGTTCAGCGTCCACATACTCCAATTGGAACATCTATATGGATCATAAATATAAGGAGTTACGCCTACCAGTGTCGTTACGCTATTAGTACCTTGTGGACGGGGACTAAAATAAGTTCGACCGCGCAAAGGGAGATTGCCATGCGTAAAAAAACTTGTCATGCATAAAGAAATCAATACCATGCGTTTCATCTTGATTTCTCCTTTCTCAAATCTCAAGCACGTAACTAAACAAGTCTATTTACACAACGCTCAGTGGGAATTTTATCCCAAGCGAAACTCGAGTGATCTTGGGTAAAACTTTACTGTTTTTGAAACAGCATAAACAAGATTTTTATTCTACTTCGCCAGAAAACCCCAAGTATTTCAAGACTGGGATGAATGCCGGGGGTAGAACCCTTCGAAGCTCGAAGAGCGTAGTAGGGTAAACAGGCTTCGAAGAATTTCGTGCGATACACCGGCTTTTTAAGCCGGCGAGCACTTCATAAAGATGGCAATATCATGCTTGCGTAAATAAAAAAAGGCTCGGAATTTCTTCCGAGCCTTTTAGTACTAGTTTTTGTTTGCATCAGTTGATGTTACAACGGAGATTAGTTAAAGGAGAGACCGCCTTTAAGCCAAACACCCCATTGTGAAACAGCTGCGTTGCAGTTGTTTCCATTGCAATTCACGAACGTGCCGCTGGTGCTACCAACTACACAACCATTATTATTGTTGTTGCAGTTGTTGTTATTGTTGTTGTTGTTCGTGCATGAACCAAATTCAGCTTCAAAGCCTAAGCCAAGGAACGGAATCCAGTCATCGCAATCGTTCCAGTAGTAGTTGATGCTACCAAAGACCTTGTTCGAAAGAGCACTTGGGCTGTTTGAAAGGTCGATGTCAGTTGCCTTAATGAATACTGCAGGATTTGAAGTATTAATTTGATTTAAAGCGCCACTACCTGCTATCGATGTTAAGAACGGAACTGCTGCCGCACCTGTGTAAGCAAACTGAAAATTGTCAATATTTGGATTGGTTGAAGCGCCGCCGCAAGTAAATGCTGCTGATGAAGCATTGGTGCCACCATGAATGGTTGCAGCATTCTCAGTTGCTGATAGAGCTACAGGAGTAAATGGCGGAGTTGGCGTTGTGGCAGAGTTTTGTGTGAATCCATAGATTTGAGCATCACCTTTGAGTGCAAACTTGTTAGCGGTAATTACAGGAGCACAACGTGGGCAGAATTGCTCACCACTGCGGCCCCATAATTCATAACCCAAATCAAGTTCCCAATCACAGCTCACATAAGCAAATTTAAGTACAAAGTCGCCTTGTACTGCAATGCTTACATTAACATCAAGCGTAGTGAGGTTAATGAGTGGATGTAAGATCTTATTATATTGTGCATTTGGTATGCTAAATCCTGCGACAGGAGCTGCACCAACTGCTGCGGCATTTGATTGCAATCCAGCTACCGTTGAAGTCATTTCTTCAACCAGCATGTAACGGCTATTTGGTTTGCCGATCAAATCAAACGAACGTGTTTGACGTGTTCTGAACAAGTGAGTGATGTTAGCATCCATCCATACACCGAAGTAGCGATCATCATCACAGCCTCTCCAGAGAACTGCCATAGCATTAATTTGGCCACCAAGTTCCCAGTGTTTGCCGTTACCAATGGTTGGCTCAAAGAGACAGCCACCGCATGGACGTGTGCCAGTTGGCGCTGCGCCACGGATACCTACACCCAAGAAATAATCTTCGCATTGCCAGAAGTTCCAACCTAAAGCTGCTTCAATGTCTGAAAGAGCTGTTCTGGTTTGTCTGGTGCTTGCGAAGTTTACATTGGTTGTTGTGCTAACATTGCAGGTGTTGCAAATACGGCCGAATTTAAGTGTATCGGTCATATCACCAAAGGTATAGGTGCCGTCCATTGCTGATATCCAGCTGTGACGTAGTGAGCTGTTAGTCACTGTGCCTGAAGCCATGTAACCTGCTACATATCCTTGTGAGCCAGCGTTGGTCACAAATTCAGAAGCGCGTAAATCCCAGCGAGTCCATACTACGGGAGCATGAATTCTGAAATACATGCCGCACATCCATTCATCCAAGCCAAGATAGAGATTGAAATCTACTAAGAAGGTTTGAATGCGAGGACAGAAGCTTACAACACTACGGAAATCAGCTGGTAATCCAAAATTATCAGCCAACCAGTCTTGAGCGCCTCTGTTTGGTGCGCAGCTACCGGAAATTACCAAAGCACCGCCATTATTGCCGTTGCCATTGTTGCAAGATGTGTTACATGAAGTGTTGCAGCCAAATGTATTGAATCCCGGAACTGTTGTGCCTAATGTTGTTGATGTAGGGAAAGCATTAAATTGCAAATCTGGTCCAAAGAGGAAGTTTGCAATGCTGCATGGTCTGAATGATTGGGTATATTCTGGTGTGATAGTGAAGCTGCCGTAGAAGCATTCTCTATCAAATAAATTGATCTGGGTTTGCCAGCCAGCTAATTCACGTGCATCGTTAACACTTTGAGAACGAATGCTGAAATATGAGTGAGCTGAGCTGAATGTGGTTGTGCCGTTGTTATTACAGCCGCCGCCAAAGCCGCAGCTGTTGCCAGAGAAACAGCTGTCAGCGCTTACAAGTGCTGGAAACAACAGCGCTAAAGAGAAAATCCCTTTTAGCATACGTGTCATACAATAACTCCTTTTACAAGTATGTCGTAATCACTTGATGTACATAATAAAAAAATTTACCTACGAGATGTCCGTACCATGTTTATAGGTACGGTAAGATGAGATCGGCTTGTTCTATTACTATGCCCTCCTTTCGCTTGCATTACTTAATAAGTAACTTTTTTTGCACCATTACCAGTTAATTTATTTGAGCATCATTACGTGAAGTGTATTAGTTACTTACTGTAGACCAAACAATCGCAGATTTCAACTGTCTAAATGAGTCTGCTCATACAGATAATTTGGTCGACTAATTTTAACAGTCACAGTATAATCTCGATTATTTGAGAATGTAAAGTAAAAAATTTTAACACGTGCATGACTAGTAGAGAGAACGCACTTGCGCAGTGGAGAACAATATGCTAGATATGCCATTTTTTTGTAGTTTTGCAATCTTTCAGATTGTGTTAGAAAGTTTTCCCATAAGCAGCTCGGGCCACAATATCTTGTTAGAGCGTATTTGGAATAAATTTTTTTATTTTTTTTCTATGAACCTTTCATCAGGGATGCATATAGCGCAGTTTGCTTCCTGGGAAAGCATTATGCACTTTCTGCATGGTCCAACGTTAATTGTTTTTTTTGTGGTATTTTATTCGAGTTTGCAATCATTAGTTGCCCAGGCAGCAGGCGATAAGCTTTTTTTATTTTCTATCTTTCTACACGTGATTGTTGCTGACTGTATTACAGGATTATTTTATTTACTGTTTAAAAATGTCGGGACTAGTTGGTTTCCATTACCTATCGGATTTTTTTGCACCGCTGTTTTGTTATTTTCGCTGCATTGGTGTCAACAAAAAAAGATTACTCGTACGCCATGGGTTATTACGTGTATTTTGGGTACAGTGCAAGGCATTGCTTTGTTACCGGGAATATCACGACTTGCAGCAACATTCGTCACTGCTCGATATCTTGGATTTGCCTCAGCCCGTGCCTTAGAAGTATCTGTGCTTTTGGAAACTCCATTAATTATCGGAGCTTTCAGTAGAAGTGTTTTTCTTTTATATAGAAGTAATGTGATAACTGAAATCTTGCAACCTGGCCATGTACTTTGCATAACATTAGCAACAATAATTGCTATACAAGGTTTGTTTATCGTGAAGAGATTGGTTGCAAAAAATCGTTTGTGGATTTTTTCTGTCTATATGATTTTACCTATCATAGTGTCTTTATTGGTATAGACTGCTATTGAACGATAGTTTTAGGAGATAACAGTATGAATACTAAAAATGTGCTTGTATTTGTTTTGGCAACTATTTTTTTTATGACTATGGGCGATGAATCTGCAAAATATTACATTCCAGAACATAATGTTTTAAAGCTTTATCAGCTAATGAAAGATGTACACGAGATTTTAGAAAAAAATAACATACCTTACTGGGTTCATGCGGGGACCTTAATTGGCGTTGTTCGACATATGGGCTTAATTCCCTGGGATGATGATTTAGATATTGCTATCGATATTAATAATGAACAAGATCTTTTACAAATTTTTCCAGAAATTAAAAAGTTGGGATATTTCATCATAGAACACCGATATTATCATCAATACGCTATACATTTTATTGGAGACCTCTCAATTGGCCTTGATATTATGTGTTTAGTAAAAAATAATAATGGAGAGTATTGTTATTCGAAAGAATGGGAAGACATGCATCAAGGTTATTTTTTTAAAACTGAAGAGCTGTTTCCTTTACAAATTTGCCAATTTGGCGGCATTCAAGTTTTTGGGCCAAAAAATCCGATCCCATTCTTAAATCGTTCATATAAAGATTGGAACTTGTATGCGATTATGTACAATCATCATACCCTTGGTTCTCAAAAAGTATTATTGACCGACAATCTTAGAAATCCTGCAAAGCCAATGGGACCCCTGCAAGATCGGGTATCAAAGAACTAATTTATTGCGATAGTCTTAGCTCCTTAGGTATTTTGAATTATATCAAAGGAGTAAAATACGATGCGATCCAAAAAATTTGGCCCAATCTTTCACCGCAAAATCTCACTTTTAATTCATCACAATCTCTTTTTAATGCTGATATATGCTGCTATAGCATTCATATTAGTATTATCGCTTATGAGTTATCGCGTGAGTGATTCTTGCTATTTTTATTATGCCAGTGATGGCATCATCACAAATTGGTGTGGTTCACTGGGCGCCAATGTTGCCGCAATTCTCTTTAATATGTTGGGTATGGCGACATGGTTCATAATGATATGGTGTTGTTACGCTTCGTACTATTATTGGCGACACTACACAAAACAAGGTGTTCAAAAAGAAAGATTATGTTTTTTATTGCTACTTCCAGTTCTGATTGCATTGCTACATGCATGGTACCAGATCGAATATTATTCGTTTATCTCTCCGGGTGGCATGATCGGTTCTTTTGTAGTGTCTTCTCTTATAAGTATATTCGACATCATCGGCACCGCGTTTTTGCTGCACGGGATTTTTTTTGCGTTTCTAACAATAATGTTTCCCGAAGCTACCTTATATCTGTTATCAAAAATATGGTGCGGCCTTCGCATACTCATAAGTAGAAAAACAATGATTATTTTGTGCAAAGCTGTCTACCAAATAGTATTAGGATTGAATACCTTAATAGTTGCAGGCTTAGGCTTCATTATCCGTGCACTAAGCGGTTCGCATACTATTTTAGGCAACGATCAATCAGTAATCACTTTTGAACAAATTTACGCAGATAGTGATGCTTGTAAGCAAGATCCGTTTTGGCAATCGCTCTTGCAACAGCCAACGATAGAACCACAAGAGGTGAAGGTAGAAAGTCCAGGTATCGTTAACCATAAAAATGAATCTAATTTCAAAAATGATATCACACAAAACATATCACAAGATACGCAGCCCACTGCAATGTACATCTTGCCTGACATATCATTATTTTCTGCACGTAAAAAATCACGTGACGATGCAATACAGCGCAGTGAATTGCAAGAACGAGCCCAAGCCTTGGAGCAAAAATTAGAACGCTTTGGGGTAGTTGGTCGCGTTACTGCAATTAAAGAAGGTCCCGTGGTGACCTTATTTGAATATCAACCACAGATCGACACCAAAATTAGTAAGATTTTGGCATTGGAAGATGATTTGGCCATGGCATTGCAAGCGCTGAGCATTCGTATTCTCGCACCGATTCCAGGCCGTAGTGTGGTAGGTTTTGAAGTTGCTAATAATCATCGAAGTGAAGTTCTTTTTGCGGACAGTATTCGGAGTAAAACATTCCAGGATTTTAAAGGTGGTGTGCCCTTGATTTTGGGCGAAGATACCATTGGCAATCAGGTTGTTGTTGACCTTGCAAAAATGCCCCATCTGCTTATTGCAGGTTCCACAGGCTCAGGAAAATCAGTTGCACTTAATGCGATGTTGGTTGGCATTTTGTGTAAAATATCGCCCGTGAATTTAAACCTTATTTTGATCGACCCAAAAAGATTAGAATTTGCGCCATATGCTGATATTCCGCATTTGCTCTTTCCTATTATTACCGATCCAAAAAAAGTAGCTCCAGTGCTCAAGTGGGTGGTGTTGCAAATGGAAAACCGCTACGAGCTTATGGCCAGAACAGGTATGCGCAATGTCAGTGATTATAATAGCTGGGCCTTGCGTGAGCATCAAGAAGCATTGCCAACGCTTGTTGTTGTGATCGATGAACTTGCTGATCTTATGATGACCGCATCGCGAGACGTGGAAGATCTCATTGCGCGGATTGCGCAGATGGCGCGTGCTGCAGGAATTCATTTAATGGTTGCAACACAACGGCCATCAGTAGATGTGATTACTGGATTAATTAAAGTAAATTTCACAAGCAGAATTTCATTTCGTGTAACTTCAAAAATTGATTCACGAACCATTCTTGATTGTGGTGGTGCAGACAAGTTATTAGGTCGTGGTGATATGTTGTTCCTCGATTCAACAAGTTCTACGCTCAAACGCGTTCACGGTGCTTATGTTTCTGATAAAGAAATTGAAACAGTTGTTGCTCATGTGCGCTCCCAAGGCCGTCCGCACTATCTAGACATTACGCAAGAATTGGCGCATGAACAAAAAAATGGCGCAGAAGAAGAAGATCAATTATTTCAGGATGTGCGCGCATTTGTACAAAGTGTTGATGAAGTTTCGATATCATTATTGCAGCGAAAATTCAGAATTGGTTACAATCGATCTGCGCGGATTATCGATATGCTCGAAGCGCAAGGAATAATTTTGCCGAGCGAAAATGGCAAAACAAGAAAAGTAGTGAGATAATTGTTTTGTTTGCTTGACAAATGAGCAAAAAAGAGCGATGTTGTTCCGCGTACAAATAGTTTGAGCTAAGCACTCGTATAAAATACATATTCCCTTGTTGATACTTGCATGAAAAAATTGCGAAAAAACAAAAAAGTATCTGGGGAATATTATTTTTAATATCTAGTGTTTCAATGTAGGAACATAACGGAGAATTGCATGCGTTTTGACGAACATTTTTTACAAATGGCGCTGCCAGATGCTATCTTAGTTGAAAAGAATTTTCCAGAATCCATCTCATTTTCAGTTGATACTCGATCCTTGCAAAAAGGAGATATTTTTATTGCCTTGCAAGGTTCTCAGATTGACGGTCATGCATTTATAGCGGCAGCATTAGAACAGGGTGCTGCGGGTGTTTTTTTAGATAGTGCAAAAAAACAGATTTTAGAAACTATAAAGCCAGCTTTATTAAAAAAGAAATTAATTGTAGTAGTGCCAGATACCTTGTCTGCAATTACTAAAATGGCGGCGGTGTGGCGCAGTCAATTTGCCTATCCTGTTATCGCGATTACTGGTTCGGTTGGGAAAACATCAACCAAAGAAGTTATTGCTAACATTCTAGAGACGAATGGAACTAAATTTATCGCAAGTCAAGGCAATCAAAATACCAAAATTGGTTTATCCATCAATATAATGCGCATGCGTCCTGAGCATCAAGTTGCTATCTTCGAGCTCGGCATAAATAAGCGAGGCGAAATGGCGCAGTTAGTTAATATTCTACGGCCGACTACGGGTGTTATCACCTACATTGGACATAGTCACATGGAAGGTCTTGGTTCCTTGACCGATATTGCACAAGAGAAACGGGATATTTTTAAATATTTCCAACATGACAGTATTGGCATTATTAATGGTGACCAGGCGATTCTTGCTAATGTTGGCTATACCCATCCTGTTATCCGGTTTGGATCTAAGACAATTAACCAAATACAAGCCCGCAAAATTCACGTCGGCAACAATCATGTTACATTTGTTTTAAAATTGTATAAGGACAAAATTCCTGTTACGCTTAAAAATACTAATGTAGGACGCGTATTTAATAGCCTTGCCGCTGCAGCAGTTGCCTATATTCTTGGTATTTCCAAGGATCGTATAGTACAAGGCTTGCAAAAGCCAGTAATTGTCACCGGCCGTTTTGAAATGCGACCTATGGTGCGGGGTAAAGGCTCTATTATTAATGATTGCTACAACGCAAGTCCAGAAAGCATGAAAGCAGCATTATTAGCTCTTGAACATGTTGATACTGATGCGCAAAAGGTCGCCGTGCTTGGAGACATGCTCGAGCTTGGAGTGAATTCACCATTTTGGCATCGACAACTCGGTAGATTTTTGCGTAAAGTACCTTCATTAAAAAAAGTTGTATTAGTTGGTGACATGGTCAAATGGACCAAGAAAACCGTTCCGCTTGGTGTGGCTGTTGAACAGGTAACCACCTGGCAAGATGCGGTAAAACGTTTAGAAGAAATAGCGCAAAGCGACTCAGTGATTTTAGTAAAAGGATCACGCGGCATGCGCCTAGATAATCTTGTTGAACACTTTGCTCCTAAACCAAAAGAAACAGTTCGCCAAGCTTAATCTCCAAACATAATATAAGAATGTTGCATGTCAGAAGAATCATCAAAAATTCCTTTAGTCCATAAATCGGTACTTATACATGAAGTACTTACTTATCTTGAACCAAAACCGGGTGGAACGTACCTAGATGTTACATTTGGCTCTGGTGGACACACAAAAGCAATATTGCAACGCGAACCTGCTTGCAATGTCATTGCGTTCGATTGGGATAAAGTATCATTAGAAACGCATGGACCCCCATTACTGGAGCAGTTTCCGGGTAGGTTACGTCTTGTTTGGGGAAATTTTGCACATCTCTATAAATTGCTCAAAAAAGAAAATATAGCACCAGTTGATGGTATTTTGGCCGATTTTGGCACCTCGCAGATGCAGATTTTTGAGCGGCCAGGATTTTCGCTCTATCGTGATACTGCGCTTGATATGCGCATGTCGCCATCGCATCAAAAATTAACGGCTTACGAAGTAATTCAACAAGCGCCGCAAGAAACGTTGAGTGAAATTTTCTGGGAATTTGGGGAAGAACGTTATGCTAATCGCATTGCTCGTTGTATTGTAGAGGAACGAGTCAAGCGCCCGATTCAAACAACTACGGATCTTGCAAAATTAGTAGCACGGGCAATGCCTGGCGGCGTAAAAAAGGGTTATATTCATCCAGCAACTAAAGTTTTCCAAGCTTTGCGAATTTATGTTAACAAAGAACTGGATAATATTTCGGCATTTATGCCAGTTGCGTTCAATGGACTTAAACCAGGTGGAAATTTGGTGTGCATAAGTTTTCATTCGCTTGAAGATCGGCTGGTGAAGCAATATTTCAGAGACAAAGAACGAGAGGACGTTGCACAGATATTGACACCGCGAGTAGTGGTTGCTTCAACAGAAGAACAAGAACTAAACAAAGCGTCACGTTCAGCACGATTAAGAGCGCTGCGTAAAATCTAACTTTCAGGAATGTTATAAAAATTAAAAAGCGCCTCTGTAATATTTGACAAACAATGCAAAGTTACTATAAACTTAAGCCACAATTGATATAAACATAGTAAAAAGGGATGGTAATAAAGTACCTCTAAAAGGATTGCTAACATGGAAATAACGGAAGTAAAAGTGTTTCCTGCAAGGGAATCAGGTAGTCGATTGAAAGCATATGCGACAGTAGTCTTTGACAATTGCTTTATAATTCGAGACCTCAAGGTTATTGATGGTGATAAAGGTTTGTTTGTCTCGATGCCATCGCGTCGCCGAAAAGATGGAACTTTTAGAGATATCGTACATCCTTTGAACTCAGAAACGCGCAAGAAAATTGAAGATTCGATCATCAATGAATATAAAAAGGTCGCGGAAACCCAGGGTAGTGGCACAACTGAAGAATATGACGAGTAGTCTCTTATAAGATTACGCATATCTTCTAAATCTAAGATATACAGCATTGGGACGTAGCCAAGCGGTAAGGCACCGGTCTTTGGCACCGGCACGCGCAGGTTCGAATCCTGCCGTCCCAGCCATACTTTTACCCAGGTTACGCTCTCGCTTCACCCGGGGCCCAATTCGCTAAAGCTTCGTATGGCAGGCTATTTTCTTTAACCGTTTGATATATAAATAAAATATATTTTGATAGCACAAAGCGAAGTATGCCCTTCGAAGCTCTGCAAGAGTGAAGTAGGGTTTTTTTTATATCGAAATTTAAATAAAAGTTTGATTTCGATCCGTATAGCACAAAATGTTATACGGATTTTTTTTGATTTTGTTTCAACTTAAATAATTGTTATGAAAATTGATAAAAAAATCTTATCATTTTGCTCATTTTTATTACTTGGCTGTTCTAGGATGTCTACTATGCATCAAGAACCATTATTACACGGAATAACCGAACTGTATTATGTAACGGGTAATCCTGCAAAGTACGAGGAAGCGGTTGCATTTTTTGTGAAATATCTGCCACATATTACGTTAAAGCAGTGTGATATTGATCTTCAAGAAATCCAAACACTTGATCAAAAAGCCATTGCGCTAGCTAAAGCTCGACAAGCATGGGATTATCTTAAGAAGCCTGTTCTTGTTGATGATACTGGTGTTTATTTTGATTCATATGAAAATTTTCCTGGCACGATGACAAAATTTATTTATAAGACATTGGGACTGAAAGGCCTTTTTAAGTTGCTTGAAACCGGTGAGCGCATGAGTATTCGCATAGTGCTAGTCTGTATGTACGATGAAAATGAATATTCCGTGATTGAAGAAATTATTAATGGCACTTTTGATAAAACACACAGATTAGATTTACATAGAACTGAAGCGCCTTTTGACACGGTATTCATTCCAGATGGTGTTGATGAAACTGTTGAAGAATTGCGTTTTAATGGCAAAGCTGAGCCATTTCAATATCGCATGAGAGCTTTAAAAAAATTTGTTGGTCTAGGAATATGAAGAGATTTGCATAGAGTCGCGTGCACGGTGTCAGTGATACCATAATAACAAAAAGTTATACGGTTTTTTTATGCTTAACAACTTTTAATATAAAGTGTTTTATAAAAAGGAAAGGACTTATGAAAAAGATAATCAGGATACTCTGTGTCACCTACATTCTGACACATAATACAGCTGTTCCCAAATCCATTAACAAAGCCAAACAACAACTTGTCATCTTTGCACAAATAACACCAAAGCCTGAATTTTTCGATGATGCCAAAAATGCCATTCTTAATATTATCCCCCAATCACTAGCCGAAGCGGGCTGTCGTATGTTTAGCCTTCATACATCAAAAACTATGGAGGATCATTCCTTGTATCTCTACGAAATATGGGATGACGCCTCTGATCATGAATATCATTTGAACCAAGAATACACAAAAACTGTATTTGCAGCCTATCAAGTATGGCTTGAAAAACCCGTGCAAATCATAAAACTTGATAAAATATCTTAATAAGCATCAAAAGTTTTAGTATCTGGATGAATTTCCATGCTAAAGGTACTGTATCTTGCCTCAAATTCCAAATCGCACCAACTATTGCTGCGTGAAATTCCGAATAGCAGAAAAGCTACATGGGGTTTTTATTTTACGAGACCGACTTTAGCTAGTTCATGAATCCTTATGAGTTTATAGGTTTGATATAGCGTAGTTGAGAATTGTGATTTTAGTGTCAAGCAAGGCTTTTTCTTTCATGAGAGTTCCTTCTTGATGACTTTTCCACGTTAAATCATTCTTCATCATATTCAAGATCATTACTTGGTCTATTTTATTTAGTGTGCATAAGGTAAGCGCTTTAATAACCTTTGTTCCTGTATCAACAATGAGACCCGTTCCCTCTGATAGAGCTTTTGTTACAGCTTTATCGGTGACTTCAGCATCAAGAATTTGCTTGATTTGTTTTGTGCATTTATCAGATAATCCATGATAATTTACTACTTTTAATAAAGATTCTCTTTCGTAGTCATCGGAACCGAATTTTGGATTTAGATTCCGATATTCACCTTGTATTTCTCCAAGAAATCTCCGGGCCTCAAGTTCGCTTTCTCGCTGTGCGTATTTATTCATCACGCCTATAATTCGACCGATTGCTCTATCTTTTTCTTCGTTAGATGATTTGGCAGATATTCCCTGTAAGATTGACTTGATCAGTTTATAATCTTTTTGTTCTTCTGCCGTTTCTATATAATTTTTTCGAGAGCATGCTTGTTCGTATAATCCTTTAGCCATAGCCATGGTATTTGCAGAATAGAAACAAATGGTGCATGCCAACCAAAATAATATTTTTTTCATATTATGTCCTTTTTTTGCCATTAATATTTCAATTATTAAAATATCAAATAATAGCTAGCTTTCACAAGTGTTTTGAAACATTACTTTCTCTTTTAGATTAAGTCCTGAAAAATATAGGTTTCAGGACTTGATGCTAAATTGCTCGATAGCCGGAAACGAGCCTGGTCATGCGTTTTCAGCAAGACAGGCCGTTTTGCAATATATGCTTATGGTGTTATTCTAAAAGAATTATTCACTATTTCTATGGAGGTGCTATGCAACTTAATAAGAAATCTCTCTTGTTGTCTCTTTTTTTACTGTTTGTAAACTCTGCAACGTGTGTTACTGCAAATATGCAACCTCTTAAAAAAGACGGGCGTTTTTATTATTCTCAAGAAGACACGCATGAGCATATCAATCTGAAAAAGGCGCTTTCCTTTTTAGGGAAGAAATTACTATCACCTGAGCAATGGATTAGGGCTCTAATTTCCAAATTTTACTCCTCCCAAGAGAAGAGGCCAACCGTTCAGGATGCCATTGCACTACTCAAACCAACTCAAATGATACCATCACCTAAATCTGCAGAGCCAAAAATTATTTGGATTGGTCACGCTTCATTTCTCATTCAGATTAATGGTTTTAATATTCTCACGGATCCAATATTTGGTGATGTCAAAATGGGACCGTTAACCTTGACTCAACGAAACATGCAACCAGGTATAAAATTTGAAGATTTGCCACCAATTGATGCCATTGTTATTTCCCATAATCACAGCGATCATACTGATACTAATGCTTTGACGGCACTTGCAAAGAAATATGACCCAATAATTTTTGTGCCAGAAGGAAACAAAGAATTGGTCAAGAGTATGGGCTTTTCAGACGTCATAGAAAGTACGTGGTGGCAAAAACACTATGTTAGAAATGGTGACCGAACCATTACCATTACCTGTCTTCCTGCCTACCATTGGTCGGCGCGATTTTCATTAGGCAGTTATCGCAAGGCACTATGGGCAAGTTGGATGTTTAGTACTCCTGATAATGGCACCATCTATTTTGGGGGTGATACTGCTTATGGCAAACATTTCAAGGAAATAGCTCAGGAATTTCCTAGTATCGATGTTGCGTTGTTGCCTATTGGCCCAACGTTCGATGGTGAAAACAAGCAAAAGCATTCACATGTTGATGCCAAAGAAGCGCTTGATGCCTTTATTGATCTTGGTGCACATTGTTTTGTGCCAATGCATTATGGAACTTTTTTCTTGGGCAATGAGACTCTTAAAAATCCCGTAGAAAAATTACCTGCGTATTGGCAAGAAAAACAAGCCGTGTTGAAGAATAAAAAACTCCTTTTTGCACGCTGCGGCCAAGAATATAAAGTTGATATAAAGAATATCACAGAACCTGTCATTCCTAGTGGTGAAAAAGCAGTTTCGCTATAAAAAATAGAGATATCCGTGTAGCCTTACGTGTTACACGGATATTTTTTAATATCAAAGTTTTTTCAGGATAATGCATGTCAAATATTTTGCTCTTAGCCTCCAGTTCAAAATCACGCCAACAATTGCTTAGTGAAATTCAGATTCCTTTCAAAGTAATTTCTCAATCAGCCGATGAAACCAGGTGTGATTGGGGTCTGCCATTACCTCAAGTTGTGCGCACCATTGCTGCCCTGAAAATGGATCATGCACAATTGCCCCAGGGCAAAGAGGGCGAAGTTTGCTATGTGCTTACGGCAGATACCTTATGCATGGACAAAAATGGCCAGCTACAGGGAAAGCCTGCCGATTACGCTGATGCAGTTGCTAAAATCAAGTCAAGTCGAGGTGGGGCACAGTGTGGAACGGCCTTGTGTCTCGATCTCAAAGTTTGGCAAAAAGGTGCTTGGCAGCTTGATAAACGTATTGAGCGCTACGTGCAGGCCTATTATGAATTCGAAGTGCCTGATCATCTCATCGAGCCCTATATCGCAAATTCTCGTTGCCTAGAAACAGCTGGTGCCATTGTCATAGAAGGTTATGGCCAACAATTTCTGAAAAAAGTCGAGGGTTCTTATTCTTCCATTATCGGGTTACCTCTCTTTGAAGTGCGAGAAGCATTGGAGGATATTGGTTTTTTTCCGAAACTCTAAACTCTAATCCATCAATCCATCTATTCCTAATATTGACTACTTGTCACAAATATTGCTACCCTTAAAAATGAGAATATAAAAAAAGCCTTGTTCCTAAGGTTTTTTAGGAGAGGATATGAAGAATAGTATAAAAACACTCATTTTTTTAAGTAGCTTTGTGACTCTTTTTGGCACGACATCGACGGGTCTTTGTGAATCAGATGACGGAGAAGCTACGGGTATTCCTACTGGAGATTTGCCAATTATTGAGGTAGCAAAATTTCAAGGTGATCATGACGAAACAATTGCACACTATTTGAAAGCTATTCAGCAACTTCAGCAGCAGCTTATGGATTTGACGCAAAAAAAGGGCACAACGAAACAAGAGAGCGAGCAAAAATTGGCACTATCAAGAAGGTTGCATGAAGCAATAGCGAGTTACAAAATAATGATTGATGATGAAAATAAACGTTATGAAGAAGAATTCAAGCCAGAAATTCAGAAAAAAGAAGAATATTCTTGGTGGAATCCTCTAGGGTGGTTTTAGGAGAAAATATGAAGATTTTTAAAAATAAATTGGTTCTTTTTGTGCTAGCAGGACTTTTTATAACTTCTTGTAGAGTTTGCACCATGGATGACGATTTAGAAAAATTCCTGCAACAACAAGAAAGGGAGCAGCAGAAGAAACTTGCAACTAATTTTGAGGTAGAAAAGGAGCTGGAACAATTAGTATTTGAAAGTGATCGGGATGCAATAACAAAAAAATCTATTGCCGAAAAAAACCCTAAAGCAAAAAAATTAGATGAAGATTTTCTAAAAAAATTAAATGAATATTATCTGCCGCAACTGAAAAAAATCACGCATAAAGAAGCATTAGAATTTCTAAAAGGTGAATATAGCTCAGAGAAACAAGTTTATGAATCTGAGCTCAAACTAATTAATCAGGAGAGAAAAGTAGCTTTATTAACCTTGAAAGCTGAATTAGATGGCATAAAGAGTGAACACGAGGAAAGATTAGGAAATTATCAGAAAGAACTTGAAAAATATCAACAACAGGATAATTCACTGCAAGTTGCTCAGTATAAAAAATTGATTGCAGATGAGATGAAGTTATTTGATACCAAAAAAAAGCTAGCAATGGTCAAATTTAAGGCAATGGAGCAAGCTGAAGAGCAGGGATTCATGGGCTGGGTGGCATCAAAAATCGGCTCCTATTTGAACCCTTGGAGCTATTTTAGTAGTGAAAAATCCGAAGAAAAATGATAGTTCAAAAAATACCTATCCCTGACATATCTAAAAGATACCCCCTTTTGCCTAATCGGTAAAATATTTTATAATTAGTAATAATAGGAATATTTTTTACAGATTTGGACAGAAGGAAAATAAGATGTTTAAGCGCATACTAGCTGCTGGTCTTATGATGTTGATAAGCCAGGCAGTTGTGAGTATGGGGAGTAGCTTAAAAGAAGAGCAATATCTTTATTTACACGTCACAGGAGATACAATACAACAAGCTGGTAATTTACTCGAACAGCGATTTCAAGCCTTAAAGAATGACAATGGATCTGCGGAAAATATTCAAAAAGTTGCGGAATTGCAATCACAATTCGATGTAACCCATCAGACTACGCAGGCGTTTTTAGCAAAAACGGAAAAATTGCAGAAAAAAATATACCAAAAAAAATCGCGTAGTTGTTTGTCCAATTGTGGCATTCAATAATGTAAAAAAAATAAAATCCAGGAAGTTAAATTCCTGGATTTTGTATTTTTAGAATCTTTAATTAATTTGCGAGTGTTTTCTTAGCCGGCTTCCATTGCTTAAGCAACTCTTCAAACAACAACTCTTTTGGATTTAATTCTGGATGAGTTTCGCTTTTAGCGGTGGCTTTTTGGATACTTGAGCGCACGGTGGCATCATCGCAGACAGCTGAATCGATGTGATCAATTGCAGGCATTAATTTCTTTTCTACCGCTTGTTTTACTGCTTCTTCTGACATAGCTTCATGCAAAAGTACTTCAAGCAATCCTAAAAATTCCACGATACTGTGATGCATTTCTTCAAGATCTTCTCTTTGCAGGTTTTCGGTAAACTGCAGCTCTTTTCTCAACCCTAAAGAAAGCGATTTAGAGATCATTTTTTTCAATTTAGAAGCATCATTTTCTGCGAGCCATTTAAGGAGGCATAGAAGTTCATACGATACTACAAATTGGCTTTGGGTTTCATTCGCATTGTTATCCATCATAATCGTCCCTTCTTTTTGTGCTCGTGAAATATTTTCGTAAGCATTAGCATGTTATCATTGGTGAGTTATATATTTTAAAACAATTTGATGGTAAATGCCTTACTATCATGGTTTTTTATTCTTCGTACGCAATTTCCCAGTTGTCAGCATCAAAGGTACTGTTTTCCTGTTGTCGTGTTTCTGATGAAGGAAGTAATTCCCGGGCTCCTTGCTGATCTGCCGTAGCTTTAGTGATGGCAGATTGTTTTATGCGTACAATTTCTTTGACATTTGCTTTTACTGCGTGTTCTGCAGTTTGTTGCTCCTGTCTTAACTCATCTGAGGTGTCATCAAAGAGATCATTCACCTCTTTTTGCAGTTTTTTGATCTTCTTTTGCAATTTAATAATCATTTCAACGCCTGCCAAATTGATGCCCAATTGATGCGTCAAATAGATAATTTCTTCTAATTTATCTACGTCTTCATCAGAAAATAGACGAGTATTGCCAGAAGATCGTTTCGGGGCAATAAGACCCTGTTTTTCATAGAGTCGAACTGTTTGCTGGTGCACCGAGAACATCTTGGCAACGGCAGAAATCGAATAAAATCCTTTTTTACGTTTCATAATATTATTAAATCCTCTCATTATTCCTTATTTTAGCATATTTTTGCGATAACGCATGTTTTTTCTGGCTTTTTAGCTTCCTTAGAATAGGCATAACTACCGATATCTGTAAAGAAGGGGGAAAACTATTGTTTGGCCTCTATCCTTTAGGTTATCTTACCTGAAGATATGAGAGAGTTTAACGCAAGTAGGGATATTCTATGGCAAGAACCAGAAGTCTGTTCGCACTGAGTTGTCTACTATTTTTAAGTCAAAATTACCTTCAGGCATTTCGTGGTTTATCAACATTTATACCTCGTTCACAGGGGGTTGATGGCGCGCGGGACATATTGTCATGGATTCAATATATACAAGATGAAGAGGGCGCGGGAATTTCTGGTTTGCTTATGCTCAGACCTAAATATGCGCATAGTTTTCAAGCCAATACTATCACTAACTATTTTATGAATAATCCTACCTTGGCATTTTCTGGCAGTCGCGTTGCCAACCGTGGCAGCGATGATATTTTAGCCGATTATTTTGGTTTACCTTCCGACTATCAAAGTAATGTTACGTTATGCCCATCTATTTCTACAACTCAGTTTGATATATCTCTCTACACAAAACTGTGGTCTTGCGAATATGAGAGCTGGTTTCAAGAATTGTATTTTTTTACCCAATTGCCGATTGTTCATGCAACGTGGAATCTCAATTTACAAGAAAACGTCATCAATGCGGGCAGCAATTTTCAACCTGCTGGCTACATGGGCAAAGGTGACAAGCGTATTCTGCGCTCACAATTGGTTACTGATGTAAAAACCTCCTTGCAAGGCACGACAACCTTTGGCGACATGCTTGAGCCGTTGCGCTATGGTAAAGTGAATGGTGCATTGTGCTGCACTGATGTAGCCGATCTGACGCTAGAACTTGCGTGGCATATTGCATCATATACCCAAAAACATTTTGAATTATCTGCTTTTCTTACCATACCAACTGGGACACGGCCAACCGGATCTTTTTTATTTGAACCACAAATTGGTAATGGACATCATTGGGAACTTGGTGCAACTGCTTCATTCTATTTGCCTTTGCGACGCGAGCGTGAGGATAATTGTTCTTCGTTTGGTATAGCGTTATACGGTCGCGTTGGGCATCTTTTTGCTTCGTGCCAAAAACGCTCATTCGATCTCACACCAAATGGTCGCGGTAGCCGTTATATGCTGTTGGAAACTATTGGCACAGCAGTTGATGATATTGTACAAATTCCAGCGGGCTCACCGCTTACTCAGCAATATCTTGGATTATTAGTTCCAGCGGTCAATGTCACTACATTAGACTGTAGCATTAAGATTGGTGTACAAGGAGAATTTGCTGCAGTATTTGTGTATGAGAATAGCTGTTGGCAACTAGACGTGGGATACAATGCATGGGGCAGAAGCAATGAAATACTTACTTCACGACAACAGTTTCCGAGTGATCGCTTCGGCGTTAAAGGGGATGCAAGTTTGTACGGCTTTGTCATCGGTGTCCCATATTATTTAGGATTAAATGCGACACAAAGTATGGCCACCTTACATGCAGGTCAAGGTACTGGCAACACAAATTTTGCAAACTTAAATGCTGACAATGCAGCTCCAGCTGGAGGGGGCTTGCAACAATTAGTTCCTGCAGATGCTGCTGCATTGAATATACCAATTACCGCAGCGGGTGGTTCCAATCCGCCAATTTTGTTGACCGATGCTAATATTGATGTTCTTTCAGCATTATCACCAAGTGCTCTCTCAAATAAATTATTTGTGCAAGGTCTTTTGGCTTTCGGTGAAAATGTCTGCTTGCAAGGACATATCGGATTGGGTGGCGAGTTGGAATTTACCACAAGAACGAACAAATTTTTTGCCGATACTAACAATATAGCAGGGGGTGCAAGTCAATGGGGAATTTGGCTTTGGTTTGATATAAGTTATTGAACTCCCCATTTATGCAAACCTGCGATTGAGTCACATTTTTTTGGTAAGGTATACTCATGAAGTATCTTGTTCATGCACTATTAGTATGTTGGACAGCAATGACACTTGGTCGCCTGACCTATGAACCTGCATTTTTACGAACGCTTAACAAACGTCAACTGGAGGATCTCGTTGATGAAGCTAAGCGACTGGGCTATGCAACCGATATCCAAAAACAATTAGAATCTTCCGATGTTGAAAAAAAATTTCCAGGCATTATTAAGACACTTTTTGGTACAGAAGGCAAAGGTACTACGGTAATTGTTATTGGCGGAGAAGGCAAAGGCCCTGGTGAGGGTGCAAAAGAGAAACCGGCTGAAAAACCAAGTGCCGACGTCGTTACTCTCACACGACAAGAATATGAAGAATTGGTAAAAGCAGCTAAGTTGAATAAAGAAGAACGCGCAAAGCTAGAACAGCATCTTAAACTGGATCAACCAACCATAGCTCTGACGCAACAACAATTAGAAGGAATTGTTCAAACGGCCAAGGTGCAGGGAGCAGATCTCAAAAAACTTGAAGAACAATTAAAAGAAAAAAATATTGAATCGAAATTTCCAGGATTTACACAAAAATTATTTGGCGCAGAAAAACCTGTTGAAAAAGAGCCAGGTAAAGGAGAAGGCAAGCCCGTACTGCCACCACCGCCTCCAATTGAAGAGCCTGGTAAGAAACCTACTGAAAAACCGACAGAAAAACCTGTTAAAAAAGAACCTGCGCTCGCGGATGAGATTTTGCCATCATCAAAAACTCCAACACTTGATCAACAAAAAATTTCTGATGCTATTTTGGCTCAAACACTTCAAGCAGCTGCTTATAAAGTTTTTGAAAAGCTTGAAGCAATTGGCAAGGAGCCGTTCAAAAAGACATTTAACACGTTGCTTGATACTTATAGTTACTATCTCATGTATCTGCTTGCCACAGAAGTTGGTAAAAATGAAAATTTTAAAAAAGGGGATGAGCTCAAGGCATTGCTAGCGGGTGCAGAAAATAAGCCTAGTGCTCTTGAACAATTTTTTGCCGATAATCTTCAACGCAAAGAACCACAATCATTGCATGATTTTCTTCTAGGTCTTTATCGCGATTTTGAAGGGTCAAATGCACAATTGCAAGCATTTAAAAAT
This sequence comes from Candidatus Babelota bacterium, assembly GCA_013287855.1. Taxonomy (GTDB): domain Bacteria; phylum Babelota; class Babeliae; order Babelales; family Vermiphilaceae; genus JABDCY01. The sequence continues at coordinate 25,762 of JABDCY010000004.1, forward strand.
CTTCTGAGACCAAGTTTCTTTAGTGAATTAGCATTGCAGCAAATTACGCACTATCTAGAAACAATACTTATTAATATCGGTGTTGAACAACGCGAAATTGGTCGTGCAGGTACGCTCAATGAACAAGTGATTTCTGATGCGCGAGTTGTTGAATTGCTTAAGGCGCTCAAAAGTGCCATTGCGCGAGATCCGGTAATGCTTAGCTACGAAAAAAAGCTTGGTGAATATTCTACGTTACATGAAGTATACAAAAAGCTCGAAGCTGATTATCTATCGGTTAAACAAGCAGAGCAGCAGTTGCATGTTGCGCACAAGAAAGCCGAGGCTGATAAAAAAGATTATAGCGAATATCTGCATCTGGCCGAAAAAGCACGGGCACAAAAACAAGAAATTGATGAATCAAAATTAGCCGCTGCGCAAGCATTGGCGCAAAGCTCCGATGCTGTATATAAAAAAATAGAAGAACAATTTATTGGCATAAAAAATATCTATCAAAATGATCGCCTAAGTTATCTGCGCATACTCGCACGTTATCTTGAAAATCGTGAACTCACGTTTGAAGAAGAGCAAGAAGCTAAACAAGCAGAATTTGGCATACCGGTGGAACCAAGCAAACCACAATTGGATCCCAACGTTGTACTTAGCAAAGATGATTTAGCAGAATTTGCGCAGCATATTAATCGTTTGCGTTTGCATCCTGAGTTTTTAAAATTTGCAGGTCTTATTGCGCCAGTAGCTGAAGAAACTAGTAGTGGAGGTGCTGGTGCTATGCTCGCGTTGGCCAAAAAACCATTGCTCAATTTGTTAGAGGGAGTTGTTACTCCTGGAAGTCTGGCGCAGAAAATACAAGCAAGTTTGTTGTTTAATCCTGACGCGTTAGATTCGGTGTTTCCACCAAGTTCACCAGATTTATCATTAGCTGTAAAAACACACAACAAATTTTTCGCTCAACAATCAACAGTAACCATCACCGCAGACCCTGCAGAGCTTGTTGCACAAGGAGTTGCTAAAGCGACCACCATAGGTGCGCTTATAAAATTAGTTGCACTTGACGGAGAAGTTGCGCGGGCATTACCGGAACATAAAAAGAATATGTTGAAAGAATTACAATCGCTGTTGATGTCATCAGATCAGAACATGCCAAACAATGAAGACGTCATAAAGAAATTTAGTCTTTTACGCAAAGACGATCTGCAGACGCTAGATGCACAAGTTGTGGTAAAAATTCAACAAATTTTAGATGAATATAAAGCATTCAAACAAGCGCTCATTATTGCTCGTGACCAACACAAAGGTGGCGTCTATGTTGGCGCAGTACTGGCAGAACAATTGCGCAACGTGAAATTTGCTATCAATGAGTTGAAAAAGAAAAAAGATACTATTTATGCACTTAAGCGCACGCCAAAAGCAGTATATGATGCCTTCAGTTTTATTTTGGGCAACAAAACATTGCTTGATGCAATTTTGCAGACGAAGGCTGAAGGGTTTAATAGTTGGATTGAGCCATACGGCATTGTGATGGGATTGTTGGAAAATTTTGGTGCGGAAGTGAAAAGCGATATGCCAGCAGCGCAGCAGGTTGCACTTTTACTGGATTCACTCAAAGCACTTGATGTTGGCAGTTTTTCAGCAAATGCGGTTGTTCTAAGTTATATTTCTCAAAATAGAAATTTTGTCGATGCAGGATTGCTGAAAGGTAAACTCACGAAAATTATTACAGCGCTTGAAGCGTATGATCTCACGGCAGCGCGTGATGACATCATTAAATTGCTCGATGAAGAAAAAGCGCAAGATGAAAAAGGTATTTTGTGGACTACTAAGAAAGCATGCAAAGATCTAATTAATAATGCGCTCGATAAATTGCTGCTCCCTATGATTAAACAGGTGATTGATAAAATTAACGATATTGATGCGGCAAAAGGGACATTTGAAATTCCGGGCTTGAGTGTGGCCAGTGGATCATTTGAAGAACGCGAACGTAATGCGCGGATATATCAAAGTATGGCAGGACTTCTAAAACCATGGTTGGATGCTATGAAAGGTTCTGGACAACTTGATACTATGACCGATGTGCAAGTTCGAGGATTTTTACAAAAAATCTCTGTTGCTGCGCTCAAAGCTTCAAACCCTAACATCATTGATGCGCTGAACAAAAAAGTTGTTGAAATAAAGATCGCTAATTTTGATGCAACACCACTTAAAAATTTCTTGCAAGATACTGTTGCCAGAGTTGATGGCTTGCTGAATTATGCAATTACCAAACCAGGTGTAATGCCATTACCACCAACGGGAACAGTGCCACCACCGCCTCCTCCCCCACCATCGGGGCAAGGTGCGCAAGGACCACCACCGCCTCCTCCTCCGCCGCCACCGCTGCCGCCAGTTACTAAGAAAAAATAAAAAGAGCCCTCATTATCGAGGGCTCTTTTTTTGCTTAACACTGATGGCGAGGCCGGGGAATTGCCCTGGTATTTCTATTTGACATATTATTTATATGTTGTATAATAAACTATACGGTGTAATTTTATGCCGTTATTTTCAGAAATGGAGGTTATTTCTTATGAAAAAATTAATTCTTATGCTCACTGCCTGTGTTCTGTTGTCAGGTCAACCGTTACATGCCACCACTGATTCTTTTGCTCTGATGCTTTTCAAAAAGGTGAAATCGATAATCTATTCATTTATTTTTGCTCCTTTTGAGCCAATTAAAATAGAGACAAAGCTGGACAATGATTGGGTTATTGTTCCGCGCGAAGAAAAGAATATCGAAACACCCGTTTCAATAAAAAATCTGCAGGTTCTTTCTCAAGAAGGCGCAAGTTGTGGTTACAATGCCCTTAAAAATGGCATTCTCATTGCTCAAGGCATGAACGCCAAGGCAACTGATGCCCAACTAGCTTCCAATCTTTATGGTACAACAAGAGATCGTTATTTTATGGGTTTTTGGCGTCGCGAGATTTTAAACAAACGTGCACAGAGCGTGATGGAAGGCTATATCAAGAATGAATTAAAAAAAGCTTTTCTCATAGCCAAGGTAGATGAAAAAGATAAGTTAGGCGATCGATTTGTGCAAGCACTAAATTCTTTAGCAAGAGAAGCCGCAATAACCTATTGTAATCAGGGACATACCTGCACGGTAAATGTCGACATGGTACTACAAAAAGTAAGCAGTGAAATGACTGATGCGCTTAATCCGAACAATCCAAAAAAATATTCTGATGAAGTTATTGCAGCGTTGCAACAACTTTCCCAAGATGCCTCTTTCGCATATAAATATATCACTAAGCAAGAAAAAGCGGTTACGGTAAATGAAGACGCATTCAGTGCAGCGCTCGATACGTACAATAGCCATTGCCAAGAGCAAGGCCTTAGTAGAATTACGCTTAGCGGTGATTGGCTCGATGCGGGTGAGCTGGAGGCACTTATTACCTATGAACGTGAACATGGTACGTTGCTGACTGCTTCTAACGTGCCTATTACCGTGATTGAGGATGTGAGCTTACTTGATAATCCCGATATTTCTCCAATTAATTCTGAAGAAATTAAAAGCAATCTAAAAGCTAACAAAAATTATACGCATGTATTTATTCTGGGTACCATGCAGCATGATACTACATCTGGCAGCGGTGTTGCGGGACACTGGTTTACCTTGGTAATTTCACCTCAAGGCTATTTCGTTGCCGATTCATTAGGTGCTGATCGCTCTGAAGACCCATCAGTTATAAAAATTCTTGCATTGCTCGGCAAGGGAAATCCCTTGAAGCGAGATGGTCGGGAGCTGCAAAAGATTGAAGATGCTATCGAAAATCTTAGTGCAAAACTTTCTGCAGCTCGTGATACGAGTGTGCAAAACTCATTGATGGTTGAATTAATTGATCTACAAGCTAAATATAAATGTGCTGGTGGTAATCCGGAAAAATATGCTGAAGCTATTGCCAAATTAATGTAAGCCTAAGGCTCATCTGTAAGATTTACACATTAAATCGAATATTGAGCAGGTCGCCGTCTTGTACAACATAATCTTGTCCTTCGATACGAATTTTGCCAACCGCTTTTAATTTTGCTTCAGATCCATATTCAAAGATGTCAGCACAGTTGTACACTTCTGCACAAATAAATCCACGTTCTAAATCTGTGTGAATTTCACCGCTTGCTTTGCGCACGCTGATGCCTTTTTTGATCGGCCATGCGTGTGCTTCTTTTGGACCGCAGGTGAAAAATGTGATGAGTCCTAAATGTTTGTACGTTTCACGAATGATGCGATCAAGACTGCGTTCTTTGAGTCCCATCAAGTTCATCATTTCTTGCGCTTCTGTGTCATTCATTTGAGAAAGTTCAAAAGCAATCTTTGCACTCACGGGGATTACGAGCTCTGCACCGAACTTTGTGACAAGTGCTTGGTAGTGTTTATTGTTTTTGTATGCATCATTTTCGAGCTCATGTTCCGCCACATTGGCAATGATGAGGAATTTTTTAGCGCTCAGTAGTGGCAGGCTTGGTAATTTGTTATCTCCTGCAAGTTCACGAACGCGTTTGGCATTTGCATCATTGATAGCTTTTGCAATTTCTTGCAACAATGTGCGTTCTTGCTCAAGTTCGATTAATTCAGCAGGTTTTTGTTTTGCTGCTTTGATAAGTTGCTCCAATTTTGGCAGTCGTTTTTCTATCGACTCATAATCTTTGAGCATGAGTTCTGAGACAATAATTTCATAATCATCAACAGGGTCGATATCACTACTGCGAACAATTTCTGAATCTTCAAAACAGCGCAAAACATGCAGAATTAAATCGACTTCACGAATGTGACTCAAAAATTGATTGCCTAGTCCTTCGCCAGAAGCGGCGCCTTTTACGAGGCCTGCAATATCGACAAAACTTACTGAAGCTGGAATTTTTTTGCCCGAGCCAAAGATGGCCATGAGTTTATCAAGGCGAGCATCAGGAACTTCGGTGATCGCGACATGAGGGTCAATGGTGCAAAATGGATAATTCTCTGCAGGAATGGATGATTTGGTAAGTGCGTTAAATAGGGTTGATTTTCCTACGTTGGGCAATCCTACAAGGCCTGCTTTAATACTCATAGATTCGTTCTTTCGTTATTCAATTTTATGTATGGGTTCTTAAATAACGCCAATTGGGGGGTAAGACAGGGAAAATCACCCGTCCCCAGTCATCCTGAGTGCCGAGCCTTGAGAGGCGTATCGAAAAATCATTCCTAATTAAATTCGGATGTATGGTTCGATATAATTTGCTGCGCAAATCACCCTTCGACCAAGGCTCAGGGGAGCCTCACCAAAGAAATCCCGATCATGGTGAGTGCCCGAGCATGGCGAGGGTTTATCGAACCATATGCCCGGATTAGGAGATTTTGTTTATCCCTAATTAGCTTAAATAAGCTTAAGTATATCTCAGTTATTTTTTTTGTCGTTTGCATTTTCACCTTGTTTTATGGTAAAGATTAACATGGTATTATTTTTTCCCCTTATATAAAAAGGAGTCCTTTTTATGATGAAGTCCCCTATAATGAGACTGGTTTGCTTGGCTGCATGCCTCATTTCTGCGCTTGCTGCTCTTTTTATTGGATTAATGGCCCTCGGCGTTAACGTGATGTCGTGGCCTTTACTAAACAATGAAAAAGCATTCATGATTATCGAGTATATAGTTGGCATATCTGGTCTTATAAGCTTGCTAAAGGTACTTATGTGTCATCACCACAGTTCAGCTTGTAATTGTCAATGTGGTCCAAAAAAGATGTAAATCTTTTCGAACAATAGTTAAAAAAGGCTTAGCTCTACGCTAGGCCTTTTTTATGCCTATTTTATAGCGACAATCAGCTATAGCCCATTCAATTATTACAATCTATAAATTTTTTATATATATAATTTTATTTAATATTACTTAGTTTTAAAAATATGGAAATTATCATAGTATTTGGTATTCTCATGATATAAGTTATTTATTTCTAAATGTGAGGTTCCCTTGATGTATTCCCCTGTTAAACTGCTTTTTATCCCCGTAGCCAGTTCTTTGGTTTTAGCAAGTTCTTTTTCTTTTACATCTGCCGCTATGCCAGGCTATGTGCATAAAATCAAATCATTTTTTGTCAAACAACATGAAGTCAAAAAAGAAGAAAAAGTCCGCATAGCAATATTCGCCATAACTGGCGCTATTACTGATGCCACCGAAATCACCAAAAAGTTATATAAAATTAGGAATGATGCTTCTATTCATGGTGTTTTAATCAAAATAGACTCATTTGGAGGAGCTCCTGGTTCTTCGCAGATTATATCCCAAGAAATTGCTGCATGCGCTACTGTAAAACCGGTTGTTGTCTTAGTTGAAAATTCCTGTTTATCGGGAGCACTTTTTGCTGCAGTAGAAGCTACCAAGATTATTGCTCCCGCGGCTGCCGAGATAGGCAGCATCGGCGTAGTAGCATTATTCCCCAAAAAGAATGCTCAACGCTTTAAAGATCTTGGCGGAGTTGCTGGTGATGCGCATATGGAAGTTATTGCATCAAGCCCTAACAAGCTTATTTTTAATGAGTTTGGACCTGCCTTGAACGAAGCACAACGCAGTAAGTTGCAACAGGATATCATGCATAGTTATGAGCTCTTTTACCGAGCCGTAGCTAAAGCTCGAAAGTTAGATCCTGCCCAACATACGGTGTGGGGTGATGCGCAAATTTTTTCAGCATCCAAAGCTCTTGAACTTGGTCTTATCGACAAAATAGGTTCATTTAGCGATGCGCTTGAGGAGCTGCTCACGCTTATTAAAGAGAGATTATCTAAAACTGGTGAGCCAGAATTGCTTGATTTGTAACCCGAATCTCATGACTTTAAGCGAGCCCCATTTGTATAAAATGGGGCTTTTTGTTGCGATTTCTATTTTATCGATGTGCTGATGTATAGCTGTGATCTGTCTGCTGGGAAACAAAAATTAACTTTTTTTCAGGGTAGTTTTATATACTTTATTGCATTTAAAGCCAGCAGTTGCGTAAGCTAGCCCTAAGATAAGGGGGAAAAGTATGGAAGCTATGGTAGTACAGAATAACCAAACTATTTCTATTGCCGATTACGTGCAACGATGGGGAAATGCAGCCTCGATTGCTCTTTTTGACCCTGCCTATCAGATTTTTCAGGTGCCTACCATTGATGGCATTATCGGATACCGCTCTATTGGAAAATGCGTAGTGGTCTTTGGCGATCCCGTTTGTTCTCCGGATGATTGGGGTAAGCTTGTTCCTATTTTTCATAATCATTTTAATAGATTAAAAAAACGAATAGTATACACAACGGTGTCTGAACGGTTTGTAACCTGGGCATTACAACATGGCTGCAGTTCAGCAATTGGTATTGGTGATGAATTTATTCTAGATCCCACCCATGATCCTCGTGCGCGTAAGGGATATGACGCAAGTTCATTGCGCAATAAATATACCTATTCAGTGCGCCAGGGTATTACTGTGCATGAGTATACTGGGCATGATGTAACGCTAGAGACAGAACTTGAACAAGTTGCGTGCGCATGGTTGAAAAATCGTAAAAAGCGGCAGCTGCATCAACAAGAATTAAATCTTTTCGATCACCGGTCAAATAAGCGTTGGTTTTATGCAGAGCATCATGGTAAAAAAGTGGGTGTTTTAATGCTCAATAGGCTGAATGCCCTGCAAGGATGGGTTATGAATATGTTGATGCGCATTCCTAATTGTCCTACAACAACGACTGAGTTCATGGTTATGTCAGCATTAGAGATATTGGCTGCAGAAGGCTGCAATTTTTTTTCGATCGGTACTGTACCAGGTAGTACAATTGGTAAAATATACCGACTGGGACGACTTTCAACCTGGTGTGCACAAGCCTCTTTTATCGTGGGACGAAAATTTTTTGATAAAGTTGACCGTCATCGTTACTGGAAGAAGTTTGCGCCACGCTCTGAACCAACCTATGTGCTTTTTGATCGAGATCGCGTTACCTTACATGAAGTGTGGGGCATTATGCGGGCGTATAATATCAGCATGGGACCAAAGATTTAATGATCTAACGTCTATGTCATTGCGTCCAACCGAACCATGCCTTAATGCGGTCAAAGTAGCTTTGCTTTTTTTCTTCTTGCATTAATCGTTCAATCGATTCTTCCATTTTCTTTTGTTTTTTCTGTTCCTCTGGATCTAGCAATTTCCATAATTGATCAAAATCGAAGAATCTCCATATTTCTGTCCTATCCCCTAAATTTCTAGTGGCAATGTGTGTGCCATCAGGGCTCAACGCAGATCCAAGCACTCCGGCGCTTCTGGTACTCATTTCTACTTGACCTGTAGCTGCATCCCACATTCCGATACTATTAGGATAAATTGGGGCGGCAATTCTTGTGTTGTCAAAACTCCATGCAACAGTTAGGACATCATTTCCAGTATATTTATTAACGGGCCATATTGTCGTTTTTTTGCCGGTGTCAGCATCCCATATTTTTAAACCACCCTTATATCCGGCGACAATTTTCGTGTTGTCAGGGCTCCACGCAGCTGCATTCACGCGGCTGCTATGATTTAAGCGCAGCACTTCATTTCCGGTGGCTACGTTCCATATTCTTGCACTAGGCGCTGCTTCACCAATCCCTGGCGCTGTGACGATCCTTGTGCCATCAGGACTCCAATCGAGGCTATAGACGTGCGGCTGGCCACTGAAAAAGCGCAATTCGTCTTGACCGGTAGCTGCATTCCAGATTATTACTGTACCATCGTCGTACCCTGCAGCAAGCTTTGCGCCATCAGGGCTCCAAGCAATGGCAGTCACGGGGCTTTGATGGCCAATTAAGCGCATTTCTTCTTGCGCTGGAGGAGCAGAGTTCCAGATTATTATCGTGCCATTGTAGTCTCCTGAAGCAATTCTTGTGCCAACAGGACTACATGCAACCGCCCCCACAGAGCTTTGATGCCCAATTAACGCCATTTCTTGCAGGCCCGTAGTCACATTCCAGATTCTTACCATATTGTCAGTAGATCCCGTGACAATCTCGTTACTATTACACCATGCAACTGCATGTACAAAATTTTGATGAATTAAAGTATGAACTAATTGAGGCCGAATTTTTTGTAGCTCAGCGATAGGAAGTTTAGTGAACAATAAACCGGAGTCTTCCAGCAGTTGTTTAACGAGCTTTTTATCGGCTTTGAAGTAATCTAAAAGTTGTTTTAATTGGTAGAGTTCCGTTGGGGTTATATTGGCAAGTTTGTCTTTGAATGCGAATAAAAATTTGGTTCTTTCAAATTTGTTTTCAAACCCCTGAAGCTGAGAAAGTTTAGGTAATTGTTCCATCACTGTTTTATAATATTTGTTCGATTCTTTTACTATTTCTTGAGCCGCGACGTGCCCAATTGTTACTTTTTTTGGTATTTGCATGCCTTGCACAGGCATGATGATGAGCGCAAGAGCTAGTAATAACACTTTTTTCATACTATTCTGCCTTTTTTCTAATCTAATTTCTATTATATAAAGTATAATAAAATGGTAATAAAATTTGCAATAATTTATATCTGATAATATGGAATATGGTTCGACTATGCTCACCACGAACGGATTTAAAAAGAGCCTTATTTGGGGGTTTATCTATGGGTTTGGTGTCATAGTCTCGAGTTATGTTTAATTTGATGATGGTCGAGTGCATTTTATAAAAGCGGCCTTTGTAGTTGGCGTCTCGCATTTTTTAGAGATTCAATCTCTATTAGGAATGATCCTTCGATACGCCGCTTTTCAAGCGGCACTCAGGATGACCGGATGAGAGAAAATATCGTCATTAGGACCAAAATATAGGCAACCTGTCCTGAGTAGCTTCACGAATGCAGTGTATCGAAGGGTCAGGATGATCGGGAGAGGAATATTTTAAGAGCTTATCCGAAAATTAATTCGAAGCTCACGAGTTATGATATTTGGGATAAGTTGTCAACTAAAATTTCCACATATTGACATCAAGTTGCGAAATGCCTCAGTTTGTCATCCTGAACTTGTTTCAGGATCCATGCCTCGAATTATCGATGAATGTTGCAGTGTAAAATTAGTTTTATTAAAAATGTATGCATTAGATAACTTTTCTGTTTTTGTTAAAATCAGGATGATTATGAGAGATGGATCCTGAAACAAGTTCAGGATGACAATCCGCCGCCGCTACGCCATAGCCTTTTACTCGCCGACGCTCATTTCATGAGCTAAGGCGTAGTGTCACGCCGAAGCTTTAGCGAAGGCGGACAGGTGTCGGCGAGCTAAGGCGTAACAGTCACGACGTAGCTCAAAGTCTCAAACGAGCTATGGCGATCAATTAGCGAAGTTGGACAAACAAGTGTTTATCAAACTTTTTTGAGAATGTTTGGAGTTTTCGGATAAGGTATAGCAAGTTTCTGCTCAATCGTGCATAAATGTCACTGGGCAATTCTGTGTATAGCTTAGTGCTGCACCCTTAGTAGTTACTTCTTTGTAGCGTTCAATTGCTCAAGAGTAGCCTGGAGTTCTTGCGCAGTGATAGTGATGCGAGACTTTTGCAAAAAAGCCTGGAGTGCTTGCTCTTGGTTAGCCTTGGGTTGGTCCGCAGTCGCTACCATTAGTTCTTTTAGTGAGGTTTCAAGAGAAGCCCAAATCGCTAATGTAGCTTTCCATTCCTCAAGTGTAGCCTGGAGTTTTTGCCCAGTGATGCGAGACTTTTGAAAAGAAGCCTGGAGTACTTGCTCAGTTTTGCGATGCTTTTCAATACACTCTGGACATTGGTTAGGCTTGTGTTGGTCCATTTGTTCTTTTAGTGAGGTTTCAAGATAAGCCCAAGTCGCTAGCTCGCTACCGACTACTTCCGTCAAATTTTCGGCGATGATAGCTAGGGGGTGTGTCGTCATTTTTTGTGCTGCTATCATTTGTAAATTGTCGGTTGCAACACTCGGGTTAGCGACCTGTGGGGAATTGTTCCCCATCTTTGGTGGTTTATCTTCCACTTCCCCTTGTGTATTGTCTGTTGTAAGTACGCCGGTCCCGCTAGTAGTATTTTTATCGCCCTCTGCTTGGTCAGGCGCTCTCGTATTGGCATCCTTGGGCATTTTTTGTGGTAGTACCCAATAACCAAAAGCAAGAAGACCAAAAGCGCTACCAACCATACCAACGGTTTTCACGCTCGAATCATAGGTATCTATATTATAAGATATCTTGTCAAATGCTTCTTGCAGCGATAAATCTTCTTTATTTCCTAGCTTTTTTGCAAGTTCTAATCGGTTTCTTGAATAATCGGTCCAGTAATATTCTCTTCTTATGCATGGATCTAGATTCTTTCTATCTTTTAAGCATTCTTCTGCTTCTTGTGCCAAAGTTTGCACTTCTTGTGGTGAATAGCCACAAAATATATTGATGTTTCCTAAGGCCATAACAGCCAATAGGATAATTAACAGAGACTTTTTCATAACATTTCCTCCGAGTAGAAGTTCTTATTTAAAATAAGCTTTTCTCAGTGTAGCTCAAGCTATTGAATTGTCAAATGGTATTATCTGGGTATTTGAGTTTTGGGGTAGAAAATTGAGCGGAAAAATCAGGGTCTTTATAAATTTTTGAGTCGAATTGTGAAATTCAAAATTGGCCAAATTGGCTAAAAATTAAGATAGGGTAACTCCAAAGAAAAGAAAGGAGTTACCCTATGAAAAACATAGTAGAAATATACTCTATGGTGAATTCGATTATGAAATATCTGCGTCGATTTACCCAAGCTCCGGGTGCCGTCGCTTGGTGCCCAATTTCAATAACTATTATGAAATGTCAGCATCAATTGTTTCGTCTTTGTTGTCTTGTTGCGCATTTGAAGCATCAGGTTGAGGTTGAGCGCCTTGGTCTTTATACAGAATTTCAGCAGCTTTGTACGAAGCTTCTTGTAGTACATCAGTTGCTTTTTGCAGCTCTTCTGCATTTTCAGCATGATCTTTGAGCGTTTGTTTTGCGCTTTCGATTGCTGTTTCAACTTTGCTTACTTCTTCTGCAGGCAGCTTTTCACGATTTTCTTTGAGTATGGTTTTTTCAATATGCAAAATCATGCCATCAAGTTTATTGCGCTTTTCGATCGTTTCTTTGAGCTTGCGATCTTCAGCCTCATGTTCTTTTGCATCATTCACCATGTTTTTGATTTCTTGCTCAGAAAGTCCCGTGCTGTTGGTGATGGTAATTTTGGTTTCTTTGCCGCTTGCTTTGTCTTTGGCTGACACGTTGACGATACCATTGGCATCGATGTCAAAGCTTACTTCAACTTGCGGAACGCCGCGCGGTGCAGATGGAATGCCATCAAGGCGGAATTGGCCGAGCAGTTTGTTGTGTTGTGCCATTTCACGCTCACCTTGGAATACACGGATGTCCACGGCAGTTTGATTATCTTCTGCGGTCGAGAACACTTGTGATTTTTTGGTAGGGATCGTGGTGTTGCGATCGATGAGCTTTGTCATCACGCCGCCCAGCGTCTCAATACCCAATGAAAGGGGAGTAACATCAAGCAGCAGCACATCGGTAACGTCACCGGCCAGAACACCCCCTTGAATTGCAGCGCCAACAGCTACGACTTCATCCGGATTTACGGATTTGTTTGGTGCTTTGCCAAAGAAATCTTTCACAAGATCTTGTACTTTAGGGATACGGGTTGATCCACCAACCAAAATTACTTCATCGATTTCATTCTTTGATACTTTTGCATCAGCGATTGCTTTTTTGCATGGCTCGAGCAGGCGTTGGAAGATGTCTGCGCATAATGATTCCATTTTTGCACGAGACAGTTTCATGTTCAAATGCTTAGGGCCAGATGCGTCAGCGGTTACGTACGGCAGACTGATTTCAGTTTCTTGTAAGCTTGAAAGTTCGATCTTTGCTTTTTCAGCAGCTTCGCGCAGACGTTGCAATGCCATTTTATCTTTACGTAGATCGATGCCTTGTTCTGCTTTGAAGGTGTCAATCAAGTAATTCATGATAACTTGGTCAACATCGTCACCACCAAGGTGGGTATCACCATTGGTAGATTTAACTTCAATAACGCCATCATTGATTTCAAGAACTGAAATATCAAAGGTACCGCCACCAAAGTCGAATACGGCGATGGTGCCGCTCTTCTTCTTGTCAAAACCGTACGCAAGCGCTGCTGCAGTCGGCTCGTTGATGATGCGTTTTACTTCGAGCCCCGCGATTTTGCCAGCATTTTTGGTAGCTTGTCGCTGCGCGTCGTTAAAATAGGCTGGGACGGTGATAACTGCTTCAGTAACTTTTTCGCCTAAATAGTCTTCAGCACATTGTTTTAGGTAGCTGAGCACGGCAGCTGAGATTTCTTCTGGCGAATATGCTTTGCCTTGAATTTCAATGCCCGCAGCACCATTGTCGCGGCGAACTACTTTGTAGGGAACATTTTTTGTTTCATTAGCTACGTTGGCATATTCTTGACCAACAAAGCGCTTTGCAGAGAAGATGGTGTTTTCTGGGTTGGTTACCGCTTGGCGCTTGGCAAGTACGCCCACGAGGCGCGTGCCGTCTTTGGTGAAGGCCACAATACTTGGCGTTGTGTTAGCACCTTCTTTATTAGGGATGACCTTTGGCTGGCCGCCTTCCATAAAGGCAACTACCGAGTTGGTGGTACCAAGGTCAATGCCGATTATTTTTTTCATGAAAATCCTCTTAATTTTACCCAATTTCGCTTTGCTCAATTGGGACCCGATTTTTCCGATCGGAAATGGATTAATTAGTTTTTTTAGTTACTCGTCAAAATCACTTTAAATACTAACTCCTATGGATATTCATGTCAATATACCCTAAAAAAATCTTAGTGCAAGAGACTCACATTTTGTAGTTGTTTTTCATAAATTTAATGCCCGGTTTCACCTGTGGGTTTTAAGGTGTTGCTGTTCTGTATAATGGTTGCGTCAAAAGGCCATTTCCCTTTTAAATCAATTTTCGCACCATTATTTGTCGCATAATTCGAGGCTCCTACCCATTAAGCTGCATTTTGTTCGGAACAAAGGCGCAGTGTACAACTCTTTTGTCATCCTGAACCCTTCGGCTGTGCTCAGGACAGGCTTAATTTGGACTTCCCCTTTGGGGAATAGGTTGGGATGGTCCAACTGGGCTCACCATGCACGGAATAGGACGCGGCATGATGTAAAATTAGAAGACGGAGGGCAGGGCCATTGGGCAGCTCTTGGTTAGCAAAGAGGTTTGTAGTTTTTAGTCATGTTGGGATTTTAGTAGGACTCTTTTTATAGACACGGAGTGCTGTCCGCGGCTTGCGCGCGCCCGCACTCCGTCTGCGCCCCCCAGCCTTTTCCTTCGACGCCCAAGATGGAGGCTGGTGTGCTTGACTACGTAGAAAAGCCCCATCTCATGAATTCGATGGGGACCCCAATAAAAAGCTGACGAAAATTTACTTTGTAAATTCTCCCGTTGGAAGTCTTAATGAGGAATCGTAAGAATCTTGGCGGAAAAAAAGGTGGCTGAGTATTTCGGCCACCTTCAATCTTTTCAAAATATTAAAGTAAATTCACCGTACCATTTGCGACATAAAGCACCATTCCATAATTAGAATTAGGATTTTGTTTCATCTTGTTTACATAAGCATTGTTATTAACATCTATTGTAATGCGGAAAACTGCTCCATATGCATGAACCGTAACAGTGTCTTTGGGCCTAAAAAAGATAGAAGAATTTTTTGTTGTACTATTCGGTCCAACAGTATTAACTAACGTCCCATTGTGATATATCGTTATTGTATCGTTGCTACGATTATTTATATCTTGTATTAAGCCATCTCCCCAGCCCATACCTTGCATCATACCCTGAATACCTAAAAGCAATCCTATTGCAATAAATAGTTTTTTCATAAAACATCCTTTTTTTAACAAACAAAAATACACTGGAATCATTAGTAATAATACCATTAAATGTTTCAATTTGTCAATAATGTATAGCAAAAAAGGGGTGTTTGACGAGAACGGGGGAATTGCAAAGAAAGGTTGGCTAATTTTATTTTTAGCCAACCTTATCGCTTAATCTTACCTTACGGTATATCTACACTATAATCGTTATTAATAATAATTTTGTTTCCATTCGGAGCCAAACCTTGAAGATCAAGGTTTGTTGGACCTAATAAAAAAAGCTGCATATTATTAAGTCCCCAATAACGCAATGTATAGTTTAACTTACCCACGTTGATATCCACAATATCTGACCAATCTTGCTTCCATCCTTTTATATTAATATAATTTTCAGGAGATAATTGAGTAGTACTATAAGGAGGAACCTGTGTATGAAATTTATTATTAAACTTAACAGTTACTGTCTTATCGCTATTGTTTTGTATCGAATCAATAAGAAATGCATTAACTTCCTGCACGCCTAAAAGCAATCCGACAACTATAAGCAGCTTTTTCATAAAACATCCTTTTTTTAAGAATTCACAAAACACTAGGAATTATTAGTAATAATACCATTAAAAGTTTCAGATTGTCAATAATTTATGGCGAATAAATATGGATACACAGAGAAGTATGAATACAGGGAGGATAGTTAGTGAGCCATATACAACTATCTACAGTGCTCACGATAAAAAATAATCAAGTATATATATGATTAAGTATTAAACCTATATACGTAATCAAGAACAATTCTAATCCTACATATAGATAAAGCATAAAGAGGATAGTGATGGTCTTATGTGAAAAAGATATAGATCAAGATATAGATGAAGAAAAAGAGAAAGATAATAAATAAACGTATCAGTATTCTTTATGTGCGTACGGGATCATAATTAAAGAACTAACCAATCGGACGCCATGTATCAAAAGTATCGACGTTAATAAACCAATAGACGGTATTATATTGAACATTAATAACGCACTGATCATTATTATGTAGGGCGTATATGCGATGAACAATTTTGTATAGCGTTTTTTCACCTCCAATATCCGTTCGTAAGGCGACAGGATCGATTCTATCAAGTAGGCTATCGTTATTATTAAAAAGAGTTGAAAAACAAACTTGTCGCTATGCATCTTATAATTTAAACCTACGATCAAAACTAATATTCCTGAAAGGGGAAGGCAGAGGGCCGCAATTGCCCGCATCACTTTTTTGAAAGCAATTGGCATCAGCTTTTTCGAGTCTGGTAACTTTTCTACAAACGTAAATAATGATGTATCAGTAGTGCCTATAGTTTTGATGATAGAACGATAAAATAATAACGCCCCATCATTTGCTACCTTAAACATATTTGCTTGCGCTGGACCTACTACATGAGTGAGCAATGGTACCATGAAGTTGCGTTCCGTAAGACTTTTGAGCGTATTATTTATCCACATAATGCCGGAATGTTTAATAAATCCTCTCACCAATTTCCCATAATCGATTGGTTCATTGTCTTGTTCAACCATGCTCGTGTCTTTATACAACCACTGCATCATGATAAATCCACCCAAGATGGTAACAAGACCTACCGCAATCTTATTTATGATTAAGGCTGGTGCTAGTGATGACTCGCTGACCGTGGTGATAAGCACATAATTCAGCACCATCTCAATAATGACCGTTATGGTATTGAGTACATTGAACTGCTTAATCCAAAAATGGGAATGGAACACAAGCCGCAGAATTGCGATAATGCCTTCCGTTACTAACAAAGAAGCTCCAAGATAATAGAATGTGTCGTGCGCTGTGGGCAAG
Organism: Candidatus Babelota bacterium; assembly: GCA_013287855.1. Taxonomy (GTDB): domain Bacteria; phylum Babelota; class Babeliae; order Babelales; family Vermiphilaceae; genus JABDCY01. The sequence goes on from JABDCY010000004.1 coordinate 42,465, forward strand.
AGCATGGTTTCTACCCGTATAAATAATGGCAAGGCAATGACCAGTATAACGGCTTGCACCGTGATAACTGATTGTATAAACCATCTTTTGGCTTCTTTATTGCGTGCAAATTCAGGGCAGTAGCGGGGGATAGATTTGCGGAATCCACAATCAATCCAAAGCAATGTAAGAAAAACCATGCTGTTGATATTTGCCCAGAGCGAGAAATTGTCGGTGGTGAGGCGGTAATATAAGATAAATGAAAGACCGGTCGTTAAAACCTTATACACAAGGTACAAAAACCCATTCCAGTTAAGGCCTTGGGTGAATTTCTGCTGGAGGTGATCAAAGGTCATGGATTTCTCATTAGGGGATGATGCTTAAAACATCAGTATATCGGGGATTTTGAGGGAAACAATCTGTTTGAAGGGAGGTTAACATGTCCAATATTTTCTTTCAGGGTAAATTTGTGCTGATTTGATAGTCGACTATCAAATCAGCACAAATTTACGTCTATTAGGGGGTAATTTCAGGGGAATCTTGCTTTACCTATTTCGTAATTATTACAATTAGAATAAATCAACTACTTGTAAGATTAGGAAAAGCCATGAAAAAAATAGTGTTTTATCTGATTGTAGCAGTTTCGATGCCAGCCCCGGGCATGGAACTGGTTCAAGAAAAAAAACCAATCATTATTTTAAAAAATGGTGATAAGACCTACCCCTTGACTGCTGAAATTCTCAAAATCAGCGGACTTTTAAATGCAGTGATTAAGAGTGGCTTCAGTGAAGGCTTGGTATTAAAAGAAGAAGGTATATTGGAATGGGATTTAACAGATCAAGGATTTGCCGATAACGCACTACAATTTTTTGTGGAAATAGCGCCTTATCTATACACGCTTCAGCGCGCACCAGCACAAGAAACTACGATATTAGCTAAGATGGCTGCATTAAATACCGAACTCAAGAAAGTTGATGCAGAAATCAAAGACCTGGAAGACGCTAGGTTCACCGAAGCAAAGGGTGAATTCCAAAAAGATCTCGAAGTGCGATTTGCCAAAGGGAAAAGACTGCAGGACGCATTAAACATCGAAAGCATGCAATTAAGCGGGATTAAAGAAGTTGCTCAAGTTGCACATGAAACTATCAAGAAATTAATCCTGGGAGCGCAGTCCACTGATTGGTCTGAATTTGAAAGTCTAATTGATTATCTGATTATTGATAAAACGCCGTTGTTTGTTGCAAGCGCCTTTGGCCCACTAGGAGTCCCTGCGCCATTTCTTACGTTGGAGCATAATAATCCCGTTGCTGCAGCTGTTTTGAGTGGGGATGATAGTAAGGTTATTACAGCATCTGGTGAAGAAGACCGTAAATTAGGCGGACTGGCTGCTAAAACGGTTACCATGTGGGATATACAGGATGTAACAAATGTAAAAAAATATGACAAAACGTTTGATGAAAAAGTTAATTCAATCGCATTTAGCTACGACAGCAAGATGGCTATTATTGCGGTAGGCACTAAGGTCATTATTGCGGATATCAGCAACTTCCAAAACGGATTTGATGTTAGATATGTTTTAACTAATCAAAATAATCCTGTTCAACATGCAGCCTTTAGTCATGACGATAAAAAAATTATGATTGTTTCAGGCAATAGAGTTGATATTTGGCAGGTAGATACCCTTGCGCAACCACAAGCTCAACCACTTCAGACCTTTTTTCATGAATCGCCTGTGGTATCAGCGGCGTTTAGCCATAAGGATACTCAAATCATCACCGCTTCAAATAATATTGCCACAATTTGGGATCTAAAAAGTTGGCAACCTTGGCATACCTTTGAACATTGGCATGAGGCTATAGGTTGGCAAAAGGCTAAAAGTGAGTATGAACATCAGGAATATGACGATAGCCAGGTCTATTCAGCAGCATTTAGCCATGATGACACTAAAGCTATTGTTGCTACCGCGGATGCGGTTATTATTTGGGATATAAAAAGCGAGGAAGAAATTGGCCGATTAGGTATAGGGGGCAGTATAATGGCTGCTGAATTTAATCGTGATGATACCAAAGTTATTGCTTTTGGTCATCGTAAAAACAATGCACATATGTGGGATATAGCATTCGCTCAACAATATGGCTCATTAAGGCTCAATGTTGTTGCGATTAATGCATTTGGTCAGTCGAGTTCAGGGAACGATTATGTTACTTCAGCACATTTTAACCGTAATGGAACAAAGGCTATTACTAGCTCAACGGATAAAACGGCCACGATTTGGGCAAATGCGGAACTTTCGTTGATACAAATCAATCTGATTCGTATGCTACAAGGCGCTAAAAAAGCATGGAAGGAACAAATTTTAGCATTGAAACCAAAGGAAGGTGAAAGATCGGTGACAGTGCCAAGATACCCGGGAAAAAATATTGATAAGACAACAAATAAAAACCTCTATGATGCTTATATGGCGCTGCCTAAAAATTTACAGAAACAATATAGCCGGGATGTTAATATTATTGAAAGCATGGAGGTGGTTGAGTGAACTACAAAAAATTACTGTTTTATTTGATTATTCTCATAAATGCCGTGCCAGTTCTGGGCATGGAGCTGGTTCAAGAAAAAAAACCAATCATTATTATAAAAAATGACGATAAAACTTACTCCTTGCCAGCTGAATTTCTTAAAGAAGGTGAATCCTTAAAAGCAGCGTTAAAAACAGGGGAATATGAATGGGATTTAACTCAAGAAAAATTTTCTGCTGATACGATGCAATTGTTTGTTGATTTAGCACATAATTTATATACCATGCAAAGCGCTCCTTCATTAACAAAGTTGGCTGCAACAAAATTAGCTTCTTTAATAACAAGCCAGGGTTTGATTGAAACACGTCTAACTGAAGCTCGAAAGAAAGAACCAACAGACGAAGAAATAGCCACAGAAAATGACCTATTACAAAAATACTCGGCTTTGTCAAAAGAGTATAAGCCTTTAGAGGAAGAATACCGAACCTCTGTGGTTGATAAAACGTGGACTGAAGAAACAAGATCGGCTAAAAAACAAACATTAGATTCTTTAAAGCAACGTATGGATGCGATTAAACAACAAAAAAACGAATTAAGACCAGAGGTTATGAATTTAGAAAAGCAATATGATCAAGCTACGGCTGACTACACTCAGGAAAAAGAACAAGCCGAGAAGCGTGCAGCTGAGATCAATCAAAACGAACAAAATGCTAGCAATGCTATAAGAAAATTAAGGAAATTGAGCTTGAAAGAATTGCAAGCCATTGATTGGATTTCTTTAAATCGCCTCATGACCTATTTATCATTCGATATTAGCGCTTTGTGTAAGGCATTATTTGTAACAATATTAGAACTATTTGAAGAACAGCGAGGAAATGCTGTAACTTCAGTGGTTTTTAGTAATGATGATACAATGGCACTAACTTCTGGTCAGCAGGTATCTGTTATTTGGGACACGACAAAAGATGAGTCTCAACAGATTAGTTTACTTGAACATTGGAGTGATGTGCCACCAAATTCGTCAGCATTTAATTCTGAAGGCACCAAAGTTATTATCGATGTAAACAAAAAAGCTCAGATTTGGGAGATAAAAAAAGACAAGCCGCTTCTTCTTTTTACCTTGCAAAGTCAACAATCGCAAAACACAATCACACAAGGCAAACAACCGCAAAGTGGCATAGAACTAAGGTCTACGAATGTTGGACGCTTAATTGCAGTAGCCTTTGTGCGAGGAGGTGCAAACGCTATTACTGCTTCATGGGATGGAACGTTAAAGCTGTGGGATCTAACTAAGGCTCAGCCTAGCATTGTTTTTAATCAAACCTTTCAAGGTGCTAATGGACAAATTATAGCTATTAACGGGGCAGCCTTAAGCAATGACGGTACCAAACTTATTACCATTTCAGGCTCTGCTATTTCTATTTTCGATATGACTAAAGATAGCCCTAAACTACTCTGGACTTTTGAAGAAAACAGCACTCAACGCGGTCTCGCTACTTTCAAACAAACTAGTTTTAACAATCTTGCTCCAGTAGGATTAAACCGTGATGGTACCAAAGCGGTAGCTAGTTTGAAGGAGACTGATTATAGCAAAGCGGGACCTAAAATTACGCAGAACAATCAAATCGTAATTACTCAGCCGGAAAATATTGCGTATCGCTTTCCCGTTAAGATTTGGGATGTTTCTCAGGATAAACCGCAAGTTCTTCGTGAGCTACCACATGATGAATACGCTAATGCAATAGCTATCAGCGATGATGGACGCATAGTTATAACGGGTTCATCGAAGACTCTTAAAATTTGGGATGCTACTACGGGTGAGTCCCTGGCAACTATTTATCCAAAAGGTGGCGTTAACTCAGTAGCTATTAATCATGCTAGCACCAGAATTATTCTTGGTACGCAAGCCAATGCCCAGATCTGGGAGATTTGGGCAACCGCAGATGTTTCGATTTTACAAATTGGTCTTATGCTAATGCTCAAGGCAGCGACAAAAGAAAATACAAAAATTACCGTTGATATGACCAAGCAACCAGCTCTGTATAAAGCCTATAAATTATTGCCTGAATATGTACAAAAAGAATATAAAGATAAAATTAATATTGTTGAAAGCATGGAGGTGGTTGAGTGAACTACAAAAAGTTTATGTTCCATTTCATGCTCATAAAGCTCTGCATTTTGGGCATTTTGTTTTCAACTACTATGATGCAGCAGATAATGGCAACATGGTACAGCCCCATAGCAACAGTTGAAGAGACCGAAGCCCAGCTCAAAGAAGGCAAAGAGCCTGATGAACGGGATTCATTTGGCTTAACGCCACTCATGAATGTTGCCACGCAAGGCTACGTTGATATGGCTGAGCTCTATATCAAGTATGGTGCTGATGTTAATGCGCAAGCCAGTTTTGATTATTTAGTTATCGAGAATCAGGGTTTTACACCGTTGCATTTTGGAACACTTAACTCTTATCCTGACATCGTTGCGCTGCTGCTTGCCAACGATGCAGATCCATTAATTGTGGACGGTTTTGCGCAAACGCCCTTGCATGTGAGCTTGATGCTTAATGATTTCGATGCACAAGAAAAAATATTTAGACAGCTCATGTATGCTGGTGGTAACCCTAATATGCAAAATGCCTCAGGTGCGACCATTTTACATTTGTTGGTTGAACAGCATGCTGTGCAGCTTTTGACGAATTTAGTTGCTGAATATGGGTTTTTACTTAACGTAAACTTAAAAAATAATATTGGTTTAACGCCACTTGAACTTGCCAAGTCACTCAACTGGGATGAGATTCCCGAGGTTCTCTCGCTCATTAAAGTTCCAACCTTGGGTCTTATTTTTACCAAGGATGTTAATGAACGCGATAAATTAGGCTATGCGGGAGTGCATTATGCCGCATTTATGAATGACCCACAATATTTAAAACAGTTGATTGCGCGCCGTGCCGATCTAAGTGCACGTGCTCCAGGCAGTGAGGATACACCATTATTTATGGCAGCGCATTTTGGCTTTGCTACTATCGTGCGCATTTTGCTTGATCATAAAGCGCCAACAGATGTTGCTAATAAACAAGGTAGAACTATTCCTATGGTCTTGTTGGGCATCAGATCTCTTGATCAGCGCATGCAGTTTCTTCTTACCGCAGTTCGTCGTGGTGCAAATCTCAATGCGGTTGATTTTCTTGGTAATACGATGATGCATTATGCGGTACTCAAGCATGATACAGCATGGATAAGACGGTTGTTGAAAGTTTTTGGCAATAAAATAGATTGGTCAATTAAAAATAATAAAGGTTTAACGCCTCTCGATATTGCTACGAAGAAAAAATATATCGATATTATTGAGCTCCTTAAACCACTCGGTTCTCAATAAAATTATTATGTTGTCATTTTGTATTTAAAAAATATTTTAATTCTCCCGCCAACATCATTTTGAATCTATTTTGCTGAGTTTACGAATCGGTGCCCTTATTTTTGCACTGAAACTGGTTGACAAATAGTTGCAATCAAAGGATTGATTGTTCTTAAAATCTATCGTCTTAATCGAAATGTGTTTGTGTTCTTGACTATTATGACTGGATCGTTTTTCTGCGATAGAAAACATATATATTCCACGTCCGCAGCATAAGCATAACTAAAATGCCGAAGGCAGTCAGGCGCACGGCGAAAAGTGCTAACAACATGGCAATAATAGAAGTGGGAGCCATGAAGATGATGGCATAAAAACCAGCGAAGGAAAGTGCTGCATATATAATGAGAAAGTGAACTCGTTCTTGGGCAATGCAGAACTTTTCATATACTACTACCAGATTTTCGGATAACAATAACATGATGAACACTATTGAACTAAACCACGGGATGGAATCGGTCATGAGACTGGTATTTGTAGCAAGAATTGTTTTGATGTTCAAAATCACGAGTGTTGTAAGTATAGCAAGTACCAGAAATAATTTTTTATTAAGCTTTATAAGTAGAGCAACTTTCTCATCTAAGGTAGCATGTTGCACATGCGCAAAAAGCAACTGACTATTCAACCCGAATATTTTTTGCACAACTGGCGTGATGAGATAACATGCATGACTTAGCAGTTTGAAAATACCTGCAGCGCTAAAACCTGCTTGCGCTGCAATCCAAGGAACCAAAAAATTGCTCGAAAAAAGATTGTGCCCTGCTTGATTGATAAAATTTAATAGACGACTTTTGTTAAAATTAATTGGTTGCAGAATAGTTTCATTATCTCCCCTTGGTAACTGGAAATACCAACTATGGATCACATGAATGTATAAAAGCGTGGCAAGTAAAGATGTTGCAATCAGCGGTGTAAAAAGATTCGGAATGGAAAAAATCCCAGTATATAAGCACGCTCCCCAAGCTGTTGCAAGATAACAACCTAATAATGCTATTTCAACATAAGCACTATAGCGTGCTTTGAAAGCAAGCTGAACCAAGGTTTTTAAAATTTTCCGCACTCCTTCAATAAGTGCAAGTGATGCGATGTACATGCTATGGCACGTTAATGCATGGGAATATGCAACATACTTAACGATCATCAATGCGAACCCAAGAATGAAAATTGCACACATAATATGTTTGAGCAATGGGCGGACGATTAGCTGTCTATATGATTTTTGATCAAGTGCAGCTTGCGCAAAGAAAGGAGTAATCGCATTTTCAAAGCCTCCGCTTACAAAGCTTGCAATAAAATAACTCATGGCAAATGCGGTGCCAATGAGTCCGTAAGTGGCTATGGGAACTGTTTTAAATAGTGCAATCTGATGTGCAAAAAGCAACAATTGATACGTGATTGCTTCAAAGGTATTCCATTTAAAACTTTGAGCAATTTTGTGCTGAACAGATATCACATTAATCCTTTATAACAATCTTTACTTTTTTAAACCATTATCAGTAATCTGATGAAGCAATGGGTTAATAATGCATTCTGAAAGAGGGGGTTACCAAATGAAATTCCATATTTTATGTGCTGTTTTTCTGAATTTTTTAGTAAGTAGCACTACTATAATTCCTGCTCAACGCAGCCACGTATCTCGTAACCGCTCCTATGATCTATCTGAAGAAATGCCCAAAATGCCACACCGCGCGCAATTGTTGCAAGAACTGCTGACAACAAAAGAAACTCCTGAAATACTAAGAATTACTCGCAGTGCGGCAGCGGTCTTAAAAGTCAAAGATGAAATCCCTGTTAATGTGTGCATTAAACGACTGGAAAAACATATTACGGCTCTGGAACAGTTTAATAGAAAAAATAAAATATTAAAATTGCTACCACTTACTAATAATAATCGCTATGCCATTATTGATGGGCTTATTGATTTTACCCATGATTTATTGCGTATTTGTGTAAAAAAGATGATCAATGAGGAAAGCCTTGATCCTTTGTTTGTAGCTTGGCGCCTTTTTGTTACCGAATATAAAGATATTGATAGTGAGACCTTTTTACATGAGATGGGCTATTTACTGTTTACGATTTATAAAAATATCTTTGTGGCATATGTTGAGATGAAAAGTTCGGTTCCTAATGCTTCAGTAAATTGGCAAGTGCTCAAAGAAATGATTGAGTTGTACGATAGAGTTTCAGCACTACCTATTAAGAAATTATTAGACACGCTCGATAAATGCCTCATTCAATTTACGGCAATAATGCATGATTATGCTATGGAAGAAGATGCTGGCTTATATGCATGGCTGGCAAAATATTGGTGGGTGCCTCCAATAATTTTGACGGGCGTCGTGACCAATTTCGCAAGCTTCTTTTTAAGAACTGGAAAAAGCCCCTCAATAGACACAAATTTACATAAGTAGCCGTAACGTTTTACTTGTGATAGACTAAAAAAGCGCGAGTAAGAAACTTGGTCTTGAGTTACATGACTCCTTTTAGAAAGGAAAATCATGTTTTCTCTTGATGAAAAAGTTGTTTATCCGGGCCATGGTGTTGCAAAGATCAACAGAATTGTTGAAAAAAGCTTAGCAGGGCGAGTAGAAAAATTCTTTGAACTTACCTTTCTCAACCAAGATATGACTATTCTGGTGCCCATGAGCAATGTTGCATCAACGGGAATTCGCAAACTAAGTTCGACACAAAATATCGATTCCATTTTTGCCCTACTGACAGAACCTGCCAGGGTTTGTCATGATACGGTTATGGCCAACTGGAATAAACGCAATAAAGAATATCAATGCAAGTTAAGAACCGGTGATTTGCGTGAAATATGCAAAATTTACCGTGATCTTAACCTAATCGCAAAGCACAAAGAACTCTCATTTGGTGAAAAAAATCTTTTAAATCAGACAGAAACACTTTTAGTCGAAGAAATATCGATAGTTAAAAGATTGGCCGAAGATCAAACTATCAAAGAATTACGAGCTTGTTTTATACCACCACACATTGTTATGCAAGCAGCAAAATCGTTGTAAAATTTAGAAAAACCCGAAATAGGAGAGTACAGTTTTTGATGTATTCTCCTCATTTTTTTAAAGCTTTTTTTATGCATTTTGCTATTCTTTTTATATGCAAAGTTCATTACAAAAACCTTATTTTATTCTTATTCATGGCCCCACGGGGGTAGGCAAAACTGACTTTGCCCTAGAATTGGCTCGTAGATTGCCACGAGCTCACATTGTTAATGCCGATCTTGGTCAATGCTATACGCCATTAACTATTGGAACAGCGAAACCCAATTGGCACGTTGAGTCAATTCCGCATCATTTGTTTGATATCATCGATGAACCGGTTAATACCACTGTAGTTGCCTACCGCAATCGAGTTATAGCACTTATGCAGGAACTCTGGGCCCAGGACATAATGCCAATTTTGGTGGGAGGTTCCGGCTTTTACCTGAAATCTCTTTTGTTTCCGCCTGCAGACGCGACAAAGCCTGTTGATGTAGATCAATCTGAAAAAACTAGAAATACCCAAGATTTATGGCATAAACTTGCAGAAATTGATCAACAACGAGCCGCGAAATTGCACCCAAGTGACAGCTATCGTATAGCTCGAGCCTTGGAAATCTATGAGAATACCGGGAAAAGACCCTCTGATGCGATGCCTCAGTATAATCCGCCAGCATGCAATTATCTTATCGTGCATCTAACGCGTGATCGTGCAGATTTGTATGAGCGCATCAATCACCGCACTGTTGCCATGTTGGAGAGTGGGTGGATTGAAGAAGTGCGCAGGTTACAAAATACACCATGGCAATCATTCCTGGAGAAAAAGAAATTAATAGGGTATGATACTATCCTGTCGTATTTAAAATCATCACAAGATGAACAGCACAAAAAAGAGCTCATTGCAAGTATTCAACAAAAAACCAGAAATTATGCCAAACGGCAAGAAACGTTTTGGCGGATGCTGCGACGAGCAGTGGAAGAAGAACATGCAAGAGATGCTGCCGCTGCAATGAGTATAAAAAGCCTAAACTTGACTTTATCGAGTGTTGATTTATACATAGATGAATTGTTTCATATACCCCATCTTTATCAATTACGATGAGGATCTAATACATGATTGGTTGGAATCCCCAATTGTAGTTGATCGAAAATTGGGTGCAAAAATAGGTGATAGTGCTATGCAAGAATTTCAAAAAAATTCTCAACAAAAATCTGAAACACAACAAGGACTGCTCATTCCAGATCGTTATGTTGGATGGATAATTTCCAGCGTGATGATGCTGGTTTTTATTATTTTTATGACCGGTTATTTTTGGGGCAAAAAAAGAGCGCTTGAGGCATTTTGTGTGTCAACAGAGCGGGAATCATTGGCGGACCATATTTACGTGGCACTTTGCGGAACTCCTGCTGATGACAAAGAACCATCACCAAATGAGCTTGATGATGAGGTTGTTGATGAACAAGAAAGTGAAGTTTCTTCTGTAGTCGCTGAAAACGGAACAACGCCATCAAATGCGATGGGGCAGCAAAGTTCAACGCCTGCTGGATCTCAAGCTTCACTACAAATCGCACATAATAAAGAGGACGAAGTCAATTATCATGCTGAACTCATTGGCTTTGGCACCATGCAGGGAGCAAAACGTTTTGCAGCACGCCTTGAAAAAAAACAAATGCCAGTAGTTATCAATAAGCGTGTAAGTCGCACTGCGCGTGGGCGCGTTGTAAATTGGTATCAAGTTGTTACCACTGATTATAAAAATAAAGATGAATTGATCTCGTTTGTAAATATTGTAAAACAACAAGAACGGTTAAATGATGTTCGTATTGTAACTAATACAGATCGATGCTAAGAAAGGTTGATGCATGATTACGGAGATACGTAAAAGTTTTAAATCAAAATCGTACAAAATAATTTTGTGGGTTACCATATTTGCCTTAGCAGGCGTATTTAGCCTTCCACAGCTCATGCGGGATTTTGGTACCAAAATGTGGATTGTCGATGTTAATGGAGCACAAGTTCCCTATAGTGATTTTGTGGTAAAAGCGCAGGCGCAAGAAATGCGAATTCAAATGTTGCGCCAACAATATGGTCAGCTTGCCGATATGTTGCTGCAATCACTTGGCGTAAGCGCGGATCCAAAAGTTTTTGCATTGCAAAATTTGATTAAAGATGAGCTGGTAACTGAAGTAGCAAATGCGAGCAATGTTAAAATAAGTCCAACATTTATCGCTGAAAAACTCAAGTCGCCGCAGTTTGTGCAACAGGAACTTTCTGATTTGGTCCCTATGTTTGTCATGGATCCGTATACCGGCATTAATACTCAGGCTTTGCGTGCCTATTTACAGCGCATGCGGATGTCGATGAGCGATTTTGAACAGAGCGTCGATAAAATATTAGAGCGGCGTATTGTTATGGACTTCTTGACCGGTGCTCTCTATGTTCCTGAATTTATTCTCAAAGAACGCTATATTGCTGATTTTGTAGCGAAGCGTTATTCCTTGATGCATTTTAATTTTGGCGATTATGTAACCAAAGCAAAGGCAACACCAGCGACTGCTGAGCAACTTAAAGCATTTTATGATGAACAAAATAAGCTGGCCAAACGTTACTGGATTCCTGAACAACGTGAAGGCAAGGCATGGGCTTTTGATGCAGCTTCATACGGCCTTTCAGTTGATGACGATGCGATAGAATCTTATTACAATGCTCATAAAAAATCGGAATTTAGTGATGCACCTGCGCAAATTCAAGTGCGCCGCATTCTCTTCAAGACAGAAAAAGGCTCAGATATGCAGGGGCTGCATGATAAAATGCAAAAAGCACGCGAAGAGCTGCTGAAAGATCCGTCGCAATTTGCACAAAAAGCAAAAGAATTATCGGAAGATAAAGAAACGGCTAAAAATGGTGGGTTAATGCCATTCTTTGCTCTCGGCACACAACACAAAGCACTCGATCGTGCAGCATTTTTACTACAAAATGATGGTGACATTTCAGAAGTTATTGGTACCGACGAAGGGGTAGAACTCCTGCAACGCGTCGCCAAGAAAGCCGCAAGCTACAAACCTTTGGCTGCAGTAAAAAAAGACATAGAAAAAATCGTAATCGCCAAAAAATTCAAAGAACAGTTTGCTCATGACATGCAACGCCTTGTTAACGCGCAGACGCTGGACCACGATTATTTGAATACCTTATTAAAGCGTACGGGTAAGCCAGAAGCTATCGCGTTGGCGGCAAAAGAAGATACGCCGCGTAGCCTAGCGATGTTTAAAATAAAGAAAGAGGGTGATTATTCTTTCTATGTCGCTGACAATAAAGGTTATTTGGTACAAGCCACACATATTAAAGATCGCTATTTGCCAGCGCTTGAGAATGCCCGAGATACCGTTGAACATGATTGGTTTGAAGAACAGGCGGTAAAGCTATTGCAGGCTGATCTGAAAAAGACCAAAGAAGCTGCTAAAGTAACCACGTTTGCGGATCTTAAAAATACCGTAAAAGCTACCATTGAACGTACAGAACCTATTAAGAGTAGTGATACTGAAGGACTTAAATATCTCCAACAAAAGGGGCTTCCTGTAGAAAAAATGCTGGCGCTGACAACTGTTGGTGGAGTAGCAGAAACGATGGTTGATCTTGATGGCTATTTGATTCGGTTAGATGAGATTGAACCATTCAACGAGCAGGAGTTTACAGAAAAACGCAAAGAACTCATGAGCAAATTAAGCATGGAAAATGCTCGTATACTAGCTGAAGGTTTTGTTGCTTCTTTGAGGAGAAATGCTATAATCAATATCAATGAATCGTTGTTAAAAACTGGACAATAATTTCAACAAGAAAATAATACGCAGGCTTTTATATGGCAAAACAATCAAGTTCTCATACTAAAGAGTTAGATTTAAAAAAGAAGGCTCTTGAGGTTACTTTTGCTCAGATCGACAAGCACTATGGTAATGGTGCGGTTATGTTGCTGGGCCAAGCCGCGGGAGGAAAAGTTGAGGCCATTTCTACCGGGTCGATTCTTATCGATCAGGCTATTGGCATTGGCGGATTCCCTATGGGCAGGATCGTAGAAATTTACGGACCTGAATCTTCTGGTAAAACAACTCTCGCGTTACATGGCATTGCACAAGCACAACAACGTGGTGGTATTTGCGCATTCATTGACGCTGAACACGCCTTAGATGCTGGTCATGCTGCACGACTTGGTGTTCGTGTTGATGATCTTATTATTTCTCAACCTGATTATGGCGAACAGGCACTCGACATTGTTGATATGTTAGTGCGTTCTGGTGCCGTGGATATGATCGTTATCGATTCCGTAGCGGCGTTGGTACCAAAAGCTGAGCTTGAAGGCGATATGGGTGACACTCATGTTGGTTTACAAGCACGTCTTATGTCGCAAGCATTGCGCAAATTGACGCCAGTAGTACACAAATCAAAAACGGTGCTCATTTTCATTAACCAGATTCGTAATACCATTGGTGGTATGGCATTTGCCAGCAATGAAACCACAACAGGTGGCAAAGCATTAAAATTCTATGCATCATTGCGTCTTGATATCCGCAAAATAGCGACGCTTAAGAAAAATGATACTAATATTGGCAATCGCATCAGTGTTAAAGTTGTAAAGAACAAAATGGCTCCGCCATTTAAAAAAGTTGAGCTTGATCTTCTTTTTAATGAAGGAATCAGCAAGGAGCTTGAGTTGTTAGATGCTGCTCTTCATTATGGCATTATTAGCCAATCAGGTTCTTGGTTTGCAAGCAATGGCGAAAAATTCGCTCAAGGACGCGAACAGGCATTGCAGTATCTGAAGAGTAATAAAGAATTTGTGCAGACGATACTTGCGAAAGTACATGAAAGTCTTGCAGCAGGTAAAGTTGCTCAAAGCAATGAAGTTGAAGAAGAATTATAATTTTTTCTAGTTTATAAGGACACTAATACCCTTGAAAGAAAATAATAGTCATATAAAGAAAAATGCACCATCAGCGTTGATTAACGAAAAAATACGTTTTCCTCGTGTTCAATTAATAACGGTTGATGGGCAAAATGTTGGTGTGGTCTCACGTGAAGAGATGTTGCGCTTAGCAGCTGAAGCTGGTCAAGATGCAGTGGTAATTGCTGAAGAAGGAGCGGCTGGTGTGCCAGTTGTTAAAATCATGGATTTTGGCAAGGCGCAATATGCTAAGAAAAAGAAGGTATCAGAAGCTAAAAAGAAACAAAAAGTGATTCAGGTCAAAGAAATAAAAATGCGACCAAAGATTGCTGAACATGATTATCAAACCAAAATAAATCAAGGTATCGAGTTCATCAAAGAAGGCAAACGTCTTAAATTAACCCTCGAGTTTAAGGGACGTGAGCAAGCCACTATGCATGAACGCGGTACTGATTTTTTTGAAAAAATTAATAAAACGCTTGCCGAGCGAGGTCTGCTTGACTCCATTATGCAAGAGCATGATTCTGCCATGGGCAAAAATTGGTCGCGAATTTATTATTTAAAGAAATAATTGTTAAATAGGGTAACATTATGCCAAAAGTTAAGACAAAATCAGCCGCAAAAAAAAGATTTAAAAAGTTAAAAAGTGGATTGATTAAGCGAGCAAAGGCTTATCGCCGTCACTTACTTACCAAAAAAACGCGCAAAACAAAACGTGATCTGCGTCGTACGGCATACGTAAGCAGTGTTGATTACAATCATATTGCTCCGTTGATTCCATATAAGTAAATAAATTTCAGATGTTAGGTATTGATACTAAGGACATATAATGAGTAGAGTTAAACGTGGTACGGTTACCAAATCTCGCCACAAACGTTTATTAAAAAAAACTAAAGGTTATTGGGGTCAGCGTAAGAATGTGGTAAAGCGCGCAAGTGAAACCTTGTTACGCGCTATGGCATTTGCTTACAAAGGTCGTAGATTAATAAAGCGCGACATGCGTTCTTTGTTCATTTCTCGTATTAAGGCAGGAGCCGAGCAAGCGGGACTTTCTTACAGCACCTTTACCGCCGGTCTTAAAAAAGCCAATGTTGAACTAAATAGAAAAATGTTGAGTCAGCTTGCGATTCATGATCCTGCAATTTTTGCGCAGATTGCTGATATTGCACGTGGATAACCCCATTTCTTGACAGCGGTTATTCTAAGTTATTAGACTTGCACCGATACTGAAAATAGATGGGTCACCAATTTACATTATGCAAATTGGGGTAAAAAAAGGGGGAGTTGTATGGAAGTACTAGGAGTACTTGAAAAAAAATTGGCAAGTCTTCTTGAATATGTGAATAAGTTAAAAATAGAAAACAGTGTGCTTATTCAAGAACGAGATCAGATAAAATCTGAACTTGCGACATTGCAGATAGACCATGCAAAGCTTGTCGAAATAAGCAGCAATCTAAAGGATGAAATTTCAACATTGAAAAATACGGTAGATAATTTTGAAAATTCTATGCTGGAAACAAAAACAAGTATAGATGAATTTCAAGAAAAACAGGCGTTAACTAAGATGCTCGTAGACGATTTGATTGATAGTATCGATTCTCTTGTTGAGCAAGAGCAGTAACCATGAATGTTGAAACTAAACGCTATAAAGTAACCATTATGCGAGAGAGCTATTCTCTCATAAGTGATGAGGCCGAAGATACAATCTCCCGA